>JAGXLK010000466.1 GCA_018334735.1 Planctomycetota bacterium
GGCAGGATCGAAATAGAGAAGAGCGGAGCAGTCCGACTCGATTATCGGTGTACGGATGATCAGGGCATCGGCGAAGTATTTCTCGAATATCAGTCCGGCGGTTCCCGACATAGGCGACAAATAGCTACCTCTTCGACCGGACGCAAAAGTATTAACTCCCAATATGAATGGGTAGTCCCGGGTTCAGGGGGGCGGCTATCCAAGAAGCTGGCTCTCCGCATTGGCGCTCGGGATAAAGACAACATCTCCGGGCCGAAAACTGGTTACAGTCGTACGATTACGGTTCATCTGGTTACCGATGAAATGCGGCATCGAAGAATTCTGGCCCGGCAGGAACAACTCAAACGCCGAATGGTGAATTTGCTGGCGGACGAACTGATTTTTGCAACCGCCCCGCTGAAACCTGGCAAGAACCTGACGGCCGATCAGGCCGTGCTGCGGTCGCTGCATGACATTATGCTTCTTAACCAGCTTATACTTCGAGAAATGCGTGGGGATCCACTTGTTGATCAGACATTCTATGATGAGTTAACTTCGATGTTGGAAAGACGTGAATCTGAAAATGCAGCCTTAAGGAAGGCCCTGAGGGAGTCACGAAGAGTTCCCCCGGCAGGCAGGAAAAATGAGGAATCCAGAGAGGCGAACATCTCTCAGGTGGTACGTGAAATTGTGCCTCCTCTGGAGGATGACATAATACAGCTGGATGACTTGCTGGAAATGGCTCACCTTCGCTCGGCCCGAAGAATGGCAGAACGTATGGCGAAGATGCAGCAAGAACTGGCCGAGCTGATTCGGAAAATGAAGGAAGGTGGATTAACCGCAGAGGAATTGCAACAGATCAAACAACGCATTGCCGCTATGAAAAGGATGATGGATGAGCTGTCGCGTCGGTTGGCTATGAGTGCGCGCAAAATAGAAAGGGAGTTTATGAATCCCGATGCCCTCCAAACTCTGGGTATGCGGGAAGAATTGGCAGAGAAACTCGATCATCTGCAGGAAATGGCTGAAAAAGGACGCCTTGATGAAGCGCTTTCCGAAGCCGAAAAACTGAGCCAGCAACTGCAAAATATGATGCAGGGATTGTCGCAATCTGGGCAGAGACTTGCTGCTGCGCGTATGAGCCCTTATCTGCGAAAACTCCGAAAGTTTCAGCAGGACCTGAACAGGATCCGAGAGGAACAGGCTGATCTCCGGGATGCGACAAGCGCAATACGCAGAAAAATGCGAGAGGAAATCGTCCGAAACGAAGCCGGCGATCTGGAATCTTTTACCAAAAAGCAGCTTAAGCGGGCGGAGCAAATCTCACAGGAAATCGAAAAAGTGCTGGAGCGAGCTCGTAATACACCTGATCTTGAGCAATATCGTACATTGCGACAAAAACTCAGGAATAAGCTCAGGGAGATGGCCACCGCGGAAGGAGAAGGCCCCGTTAACAGGCTACCTGAGAAATTGAGCGGAGAGCTGGAAGATATTACTTCCCAGATGCGATCGCTCAAACGGGGCGATGCAGCCGATAGTATTCTCAGCGGCGCAGAGAAAGCAAAAGATGAAGTGAAGCAGCTAAAAAAGTCTTTGGAGAATTACGATTTCCAAAAGGCGCTGAAACGGGCCAACAATACCCGCCGGGAAATGCAAGAATGGGGAAATATCTGTAAAAGGGCTGGTTCACCGCGCGAAATGACTCAGCATACGTCCTCGGCAGCTGATACGGCTGCAAAAATCAGCAACGATATCCGGAAGATGGCGGAAAAGATCCAGAAAGCCGGGCGAAGCGGTGCTTCCGGCGCACATGGCAAATCTGCTCAGGTTATTGGTGGACGACAGAGACAAACACTACAAAAACTCCGCGATGCTCGGGGCCAAAAAGGTAGGGTGGGTAACCAGGAAATGAAAAATGCTCTCGATCAAGCTGATCGGCATATGGATTCAGCGACCGCAGGACTTTCCAAACGGCATATCGGCCGACCATTGGAGGATCAGCAAGCAGCTCTTGAACAGCTTGATCGTGCAATCCAGGAAGGGAAGGGTAAAATCCAGCAGATGCAACAAAATATGCAGGGCAGGGCCGCTCGTATGGCGGGAGGGCGAGCGGGTCGTGAAGGGCGCTCGGGAGCCGGCCGGGACCGCGTTCAGATCCCCGATCCTTCCGCGTATCGAGTCCCCGAGGAATTTCGTGAACAAATCCAAAAAGCACTCAGCGATGGTCTCCCTTCGGATCACCGTGAAGCCAATGAAAGATATTTTGAAGATCTGGTGGAATAAAATATATTATGCTCGATATACCATACGAACGAAGCGCGACCAGGGAGAAAAAGGATAAAATCCGTACCCTGTCTGCAGTTATGACTTTCTCTTTGTTCGCGTTTCTCAACGCTTTCTCGTTGCATGCCGCCGATGCGGGGGGCGAGGAAAAACTGTCCGAAGTGACGAATGCGAAACTCGCCCAAAGGTGTCTTACGGCTCTGCGGGAATGGCGCATAGGAGATGCTGAGGGGTATGTTGAGGAAGCCAAACGGCGGGATGCCGATTCGGAACTGGCGAACGCTCTCTCCGCGAACGTGGCTTTTATGGAAGGCGATTACGAGGTTTCCCGCCGACACGCAGATGCCCTGGAAGATGCCTCGGCCAGTATAAAAGATGTTGCCCGTATACTTCGCCAGCTGAAATCATTGCATAGTTCTTTTCAGCGGACCGAAAGTGATAATTTTGAAATCCGCTGGGCCGAGCGCCCCGACAGGATTGTCGCGGAATACGCCCCCGAAGTGCTTGAAAAAGCCCTGGAAACGCTGTGCGATACTCTGGAATGGAAAGCGCCCGAAAGACGTATCGTGGTCGAAATTTACCCCGATATTGGCAGTTTTTCGACGGCGACGACTCTGCAGATGGACGAAATCGAAACCAGCGGGGCCGTCGCCATCTGCAAATTCAATCGTCTTATGATCGCAAGCCCGCGCCTTTATCTCCAGGGTTACCGGTGGGCCGACACTCTGGCTCACGAGCTGACGCACTACGTTATCATCAAAAAAACCGCGAACGGAATTCCGGTGTGGCTTCATGAAGGAGCGGCGAAATATTGCGAGGAACTCTGGCGCCTACCGGAAAAAGATATGCGGCTCGACCCACTTCACGCCACTCTTCTTGCCGAAGCCCGTGAAGATAATCATTACATCGGTTTTGACGAAATGCACATATCGCTTGTGAAACTCGATACGCAGGAAGAGGTCGCTCTGGCATACGCCGAAGTTGTCAGTTTTGTCCGGTTCTTACGCGAGTTGAAAAAGAAAAACCCTCTGCCCGAACTTCTCGATCGGGTCGCCTCAGGTGCACAACCACGCGAAGCGCTTTCGGCAATGACAGGACTTCCCTGGAAACAACTCTTCGCAAAGTGGAAGAACTGGCTTGCGAATGAAAAATTGGACCGAATCCCGGGTCTTCGCGTTTTGCCCCGTAAACTCACAAAAGGCGGAGATAATACCGAACAGACAGGTGATCTATCAGAAAGATTACCTGATGAGGCTTATCACTTTGCTCGGCTCGGCGATATGTTGCGAGATGAGGCAAGACCCGGTGCGGCCGCCATCGAATACGCTAAAGCGACGAAGAAAACTCCCTTTATCTCGCCGCATCTCAA
>JAGXLK010000467.1 GCA_018334735.1 Planctomycetota bacterium
AGTGATGGAGATGAGTCAGGAATTGCGGGACCTCGCTTTTGAAAAAGCCCCCGCCGGTGAATTGCGCGATAAGGCCCGAGCTCAGGGGATGATGACGCTTATGGAAGATGGTCTGCGCAAAGTGCAATCCGGTACAACAACGCTGGAAGAAGTGTTACGGGTGGCCGGCGGGATCGAAGATATCGACTGATCATTGTGGATCTGCACTATTCAGGTGTCTGTCCGGAAACTCGCTCTGCCTCGCTCAAAAGTCGCAGGTTTATACAGGGTTCCCGCTCGGATGAGACAGACCTGTTCCCCCGCCTGCTCTCCAGTGTCTGCGCCGCTTACATCCGGGATTTGCTAACGCCGTCGAGACTCTCAGCAGAAGCAATTGTTCCCCGAAGAATGATCCGGGGGCGGTGGCCGCCGATTTAACGGGAGAAATCTCTATGATAAAGATGGAAAAACTTCTCAATGCCGCCATCAAAAAAGAGGCGGAAGATATTATTCTTACCGTCGGGCGTCCCCCCGTGTTCCGATTGCAGGGCGATCTCCATGATTTGCCGACGGAAGTCCTGTCGGAAGAAGATACCGTCGCTTTGATGAAAAGCATTACGCCCGAACACAGACAACAGGAATTGCAGGAGGTTGGCTCCACCGACTTCGGCTTCGCTTTCGAACAAAAAGCTCGATTCCGTGTCGCCGTCTTCCGCCAGCAAGGCAAAATCTGCGTCGTGCTGCGTTTGATCCCGTGGAGAATCCGCACTTTCGAAGAACTCGGGCTGGGGGACGAAATCCAGGAATTGCTCTACCGGCCGCGTGGGCTTGTCCTGGTAACCGGTCCGACAGGGAGTGGGAAAACCACCACCCTGGCGACCATGGTCGATCACATCAATAAAAACCGTAAGGTTCACATAATTACCATCGAAGATCCTATTGAATATCGCCACGATCACAAAAAGTCTGTGGTCAGTCAGCGTGAGCTGGGATCCGACGTGCCCGATTTCGGCGATGCTCTCCGGCGGGCCCTGCGAGAAGCACCCGACGTCATACTGGTGGGTGAGATGCGAGACCTCGAAAGCACCCGGCTCGCGATTGCCGCCGCCGAAACCGGCCACCTGGTGTTTTCAACCATCCATACAAACAGTGCTCAAGAAACGGTCGAAAGGATCATAGACCAGTTCCCGGCCGAGCAGCAGCAACAGGTGCGAACACAATTGGCATCGACACTTGTGGCCGCTATGACACAAACACTCGTGCCCCGCGCCGATGGGTCGGGTCTCGTTGCCGCTTACGAGATCCTTATATGTACCAATGCCGTGCGGAACTTAATCAGAGAAGATAAAACATTCCGCATCGATTCGACCATCCAGACAAGCCGGGACCGGGGAATGAAATTGCTTGATGATTCCTTGATACAACTCTACAGTCAGGGTATTATCGAACGCGCAGAAGTTATGCGGCGATGCCGGTACGTTGATGATACCAGCAACCGTCTCAAAGAACTTGAAACGCCGACACAGCCGCAAAAATGATAGCCCAACGTTAAAACGGGCGCGCAAAGGAAGAAATAGAATGAGGCCAAGCGCAGAATACCGGAAAAAACTGCTGGGACGAATCCTCAAAGATATGGATCTTGTCACCGAAAGTCAGATCCAGGAAGCACTCGCCGTCCAAAATGACCGCGGGGGAGCCATCGGAGGTATCCTTGTCCAGCTGGGTTATATCGATGAAGACGATCTGACAATCGCTCTCGCCAAACAGAGCGGCATGGAAGTGGTTGACCTGGAAGCAATCGAAATCCCGAACGATGTGATCAACCGCGTCTCCTCCGCTATCGCCCATTCTTACCGTATCGTGCCCATCCGGTTTGAAAACGGGGTTCTGACAGTTGCCCTCGCTGACCCAACTAACCTGAAAACACTCGATGATTTACGGTTTCTGCTCAACTGCGAAATCGCCGGAGCCGCCAGCAACGAAAAAGCTGTCAATATGGCCCTGGACAATTATTACAGCGCCGAGGAAGATGTCGAAGGAATCCTCGAAGAACTCGGTGATGAGTTCGGGGACGTCGAAGAGATAGGCGGGGACGAAAGTGAATCCATCGACCTGCAAAGCCTCGAAGAAATGGCGGAATCCGCACCGGTGCGTCGTTTGCTGAACCTCGTGCTCCTCCAGGCGATCCAGGACCGAGCCAGTGACATTCATTTCGAGCCCTTCGAGGATGAATTCAAAATCCGATACCGGGTCGACGGAGTACTCTACGAAATGGTCCCGCCCCCACGACATCTCCATGTTGCTATCGCGACCCGTATTAAAGCTATGTCCGGCATGAATATCGCCGAGCGCCGGCGCCCCCAGGACGGCCGTGTCGAACTGAACATAAGTGGTAACCCGGTTGACCTGCGTATATCAACACTCCCCACAATGTTCGGTGAAAGTATCGTCTGCCGTGTGCTCGACCGACGTCAGGTGGCGCTCGATCTTGATAAAATCGGTCTGCGCACCGATGATATGGAGGAAGTCCAAAAACTTATCAATAAACCCCACGGTATCGTCCTGTGCACCGGGCCGACAGGTTGCGGTAAAACCACCACTCTGTATTCCATTCTGCGTGAACTCAATCAGGTGGGCATCAAAATTCTGACCGCCGAAGATCCCGTCGAATACGATATCGAGGGGATCATGCAGATGGAAATTAAAAATGATATCGGCGTTACGTTCGCCGGCTCTCTGCGCCGTTTCCTCCGTCAGGACCCTGATATAATTCTCATCGGTGAGATTCGTGACCTGGATACCGCGCAAATCGCCGTCCAGGCGTCGCTTACCGGCCACGTCGTCTTCAGCACCAGTCATACTAATGACGGCGCTACCGCTATTACGCGATTGATCGACCTCGGACTCGAACCCTATCTCATCAACGCTACACTCGAAGGTATCATCGCCCAGAGACTCGTGCGAAAAATTTGCACCAACTGCAAAGAACTCTACGAACCCTCCGCCGAACACCTTCTGCAGGTCGGACTGAAACCGGAAGATGTCGAGGGGAAAGAATTCTACCGCGGGCGAGGTTGCCAGGTCTGCAATAATATTGGATACAAAGGCCGACTGGGCGTGTTCGAAATCGTCCGGATGAATGATGAACTGCGGGAACTGATGATGACAGGCGCTTCCACCGGAGAACTGAGGGCCTGCGCGAGAAAATATGGCGCGCGGTCACTGCGGGATAGCGGATTGCTCGCGGTCTACGATGGAAAAACAACAATCGAAGAAGTCGCCCGAGCCACCGTAACCGAAAAATAGCGGGCATTCAGCCCAGCATTAATCCCTTCCGGCTCTGACGGACCCGGTCCACAGGCTCCCAAAACGCCCTATCACAGGAGCGGACTGGACTTCAGCCGTAGGCTGGAGTTCAGCACGCGGGTCAATTCGGTCGAATCCCCGCGCATCTTGACATGTCTGAGCCATTGTCCGCCTCAAGTCCAGTTTCGCCCGCCGGTGGCGAACTCAGTTGAACTCAAGTCTACATTTCCCGTGAGCGGACTGGACTTCAGAACCGCTCCTGCGGGCTGGAGTTCAGAACGCGGTCAACAAGCGGGACTGCGTACACACAATCTTTGCCGCTAAGTGGTCAGTTGCATAACGA
>JAGXLK010000468.1 GCA_018334735.1 Planctomycetota bacterium
GCAGGGCGATCGGGATGGTAACTTTTCTGATTTTCATGCGTTCCTTTTTCTCCTGGATGGCGACGAAAGAGACAGTGAACCGTTCAATGTAATTCATCTTCAAAGACCGCTCTCCCCAGCGACATCTCCGGGGGTGTTTTACCGCGGCGCTGGTTGTCCATGAGGTTGAGAGCTTCTTTGAGCAGAGCGCGGATGTTGAATCCCAGGCGTATCACATCAGGGTCGGGCGGATTCGGATCAGGGAAATTGGCGTATCCAATCACTTGAACGTCCTGCCCGACGGTCAGGCCGACATCGCGGAGTCCCCGGCAGGCGGGGGTGATGAGATGGTCGTCGGCAACGATTACGCCTTCCGGGCATTCCGGGTAATCAGACGACATTAGCAATCGCATGGAGGTGGTGACGCCGAACGAAACGCGGGGACTGACAAACTGGACCCATTCGGGTTTGCACTGAATGTCGTATTGGTCGGCACTTTCAATCAGATAGCGGACTTTTTCTTGATCAACCTGCGTGAGAAAACCAGGTGTTACAAAGAAAGCTGTGGATTTGATGTTTTCGTCGGCGAGACGTTCCAGGGCGCGTTCGGCAAAAGAGTTTTGATCGGGTCCCACGGCCACGACTCCTGGCAGCCACGGACGTCGGCTCTGAAAACTGACCACCGTCACGTTTGAGCTTCGCAGCAGGGGACTGTCGGAGAATTTCTCGGGAGCTGTCGGGAATATCAGGCCGGCCAGCCGGTTGGCATCGACATCGTCGAGCAGTTTCTCATAGGATTCGCTGGGAGGATCCGGGGAGACGTCGTAGAAGACATGGACCTGAAGGGGGTCGGTTTCCCGGGCGAGGGCGACGGATTCGCGGTGGACCACCTGACGGTATCGGGAATCCCACTGACCGTCCTGCTCGGGGTGACCGCTGAAGACGATCCCAAAATGAAACTGGTGGGGCGGGTTATCGGTGACAAATGTGCCGACGCCGCGATGGGCCCGGACAAAACCTTCCTCTCTGAGCTGATCAATACCCCGCTGGACCGTCAGCCGGCTGGCCCCGGTACGTTCGATGAGGTTTTCGCGTGGTGGTAGTTTGGAACCAGCCGGAAACTCGCCACCGACGATGGCCGAACGTAATTCGTCCACCACAGCGTCTCGCGTAACTCGACCGAGTTCGTTTGTCTTGCTCATCAACTGTCTGCTCCCGACATTTGCATTTACAAGTCGCTTATAAAAGTATACAGGAAGACACAAAGAAGTAAACTAATGTGGATGATAGCCAGCGGTCTGTGGTTTGTCAAGCTGTTTTTCAGGCTGCATTCCCCGTTTTGCAAAACGGGGAAAGTTCTGCGAGGGGGAGCCCCTTCTGTCCTTTCGGGTGGAACAACAATGGACCGAGTGGACCTGGTGGACAGGTTGGGCAGAGAATCCTGCGTGACAGGGCGCATTAGAACCGTTAAGGTGCTGGTCCGTTCCGCTTCGTTATTTTTGAAGGAAAATCTGATATGGGTTCTGAAGGGAAAGACCAGAAAACATTTTACGTGTCCCCGCAGGGCGACGATGCGGCGTCTGGAACCAAAGAAGATCCTTTCAGCCGCATTCAGCAAGCGGCTGAAATCATGACCCCCGGCGATACCTGCATTGTGCATGAGGGACTTTACCGGGAGACGGTTGAAGTCGCGCGCGGCGGCGAAACGGAGCGTCCGATCCGGTTCCAGGCTGCCAATGGCGAGACGGTGGTTCTGACCGGGAACGAACCGCTTAACGCCAAATGGGAAAAACATACTGACGATATCTGGAAGACGACAATCGATGAACCTTTCGAGCAACTTTTCGTGGGACCGAAAATGATGGCGGAGGCGCGCTGGCCTGGCGCGGGAGCCAACCGGCTTGTGGACCGTGAACACTGGGCTGCCGCCGAGAAGACGGGACACGGGTGGGTGACCGATCCGGAACTGGCAGAGATGGGTGTCGATGCGACCGGCGCGGTGGCGTGGCTCAGCGTCGCGCACCAGTTCTATGCCTGGTCGCGGCGTGTTACCCGGCACGAAGCGGGTGATGCGACGTTTCGATACGACGCGAATCTCCAGGGATTGGCCGCCTGGGAACAGCGGGACGAGTGGCCCCAGCCTGAAGGTGAGAATGCCCCCCGGTATTGTCTGTTCGGAAAACTGGAATTTCTGACCGAACCGGGCGAGTGGGTGCTCGATCGGGAGACTAATATCCTTTATTTCTGGCCACCTGAAGGCGCCGACCCGAACGATGTGAAGATCGAGGTTAAATGCCGTCCGCTGGCGTTCGACGTCACCGGCGACCACGTGCAGCTGTCGGGTTTTTGTTTCCTCGGTACGACCTTCCGATTCCGCGATTGCGCGCACGGATTTGTCGAAAATTGCCATCTGCGCTACCCGACTTTCGGACGGTTTTTCCCCGACCCCGGTGGCGATAGACCTCCGCAGACCATGAATGTCCTGACATCGACAACTATGACTGGCCGCGATCATGTTATTCGCGGGTGCAGTCTGAAACGGAGCAGCATGGCGGGGCTGGAGATCCTGGGCCCTCATTCGCTGGTGGAAGATTGTCTGGTCCAGGATGTTTGCTGGAGTGGATCGTTGCGTTTTGCGGGTATCAGGCTTTCTTCGAAAGGGTCTGATGAAGAGAGTGAAGGCCACGGCGTGGTGCGTCGTTGCGAAGTTTTTGACGGCGGAAACTGTCTGGTTCATGTGGGCCACATGCCGACGAACACGGTGGAGCTGTGCCATATCCATGATGGCGGGAAAGCTTGCAAGGATGTCTCGCTGCTCTACACACAGTTGCCGCTGATCCGTGGCACCGTTTTCCGCTACAACTGGGTTCACAGCTGTCATTCGCCTCACATCGCGCTGGGTATCCGGGGAGATGACCAGACACGCGGCCTGACGATCCATCACAACGTCGTCTGGGATTGCGGATGGGAAGGTATAATTTGCAAAGGAGATGAAAACCAGGTACATCATAACACCTGTTTCGACAACGGGACGGGCCAGGGGTTCGGGGACATTCGTCTTGACAGCGCGGCGGAGCCGGAGAAACCGTGGCGTCGAAAACAATGGCCTTTGCTGGACGAACAGAACCAGAAATCGGAAGCCTATAATAATTTCGCGGTTATCAAAGGCGGTCGACCGAACTGGCACGAAGAAGCCCCGCCCGGTGGCAAACGGAACTGCAATCTGAGCGGCTGCGATCCCATGCTGCGGGACGTTGAAAACTGTGATTTTCGCCCGGTAGAGGATTCGCCGCTGGTGAACGCCGGACGAGTTGTGCCGGGGATCACGGGTGTATTTTCCGGTGAGAAGCCTGACATCGGGGCTTACCAGCACGACGGGAAACTCTGGAAACCGGGATGCAGTCCCGAAACATGCAGAGCCGCCGAAGCGGCGGATCGGGCAATTGCGGAGATGTTGAGGGTGAGGGGTGGGAAGAAATGAGCCTGCGACGTCTTTTTGAGGGTACGGTAGCGGCCGATAGCAGCTTTCACAGGCTCTCCAGCCTGTGGACCGGGTCGTTAGACCCGGAGTCGTTACCGTTTGATCCGAAACCGAATGGGGTGTGTGCCTGACAATCGTATCACCCCCGGTTCGTGCATGAACCCCACC
>JAGXLK010000469.1 GCA_018334735.1 Planctomycetota bacterium
GCGAGTCGCTAATCTCAGCTCTGAGTCCCTAATTTGCCCTTTCGTGGTGTATTTATTTCCAGGAAAAAGGGGGCTTGACGTGTATCAAGTGGCCAGGTACAATCGTACGGGTGAGAGATACGCAAAACTGAGGTATCTTTTACGTTTCCTCCCCACCTGCAATCGAGGTGCATAATTCGAGATTCCCTGATGTTTGCCATTTGATGCCGTTTACAAGCGCAGCTATCCAGTTTCGTATTCGTGCCGTTGCGAGTCGGCCACCAACCCTGTCCGGGAAATCACACTCGTGGAAAGGTGAGACCTAAATGCATGTAATATGCGATTGCGCATCAACTCTTGGGAGCCGATTCAATTTAATTTTTGACCCACACGATTCTTGTCTTTACCACAACGCATATGGTGATTTTCACGAGCAACCCTTTGCGCTCACGGCGGGTTTGAGGCTCGAAAATGGGCGTTTGGTATCTCTTCCTTTTGCGACACGGCCAGAAAGTTTTCCCTATGTGGAGCAGAGCAGCGGACTGACGACGATTGAGTACAGCGGGGTTTTGCCGGAACGTCGGGTGGAGGTGAGCATGAAAATTCGTGCTCCGTTCTACCCCCACAATGCGAAACTTTCCACGGCACCGGTCTACTATGTTGATCTTACAGTTTCGAGACTCGATGGCTGGCGGTGGACGGATGAAGAGGATGTGGTGGACTCGGGGGAACTCCTGCTTCGCCTTCACGCGGACGATGTTGAGTTTGAGCAGCTGGAAAATGGTTTTGCCTACTCGTTTGATTCCACAAGTGAGCTGCGGGAAGGACCGGAGGAAGAACAAGAAATCACGAGCACGAAAACTTGTCCAGTTCGATGTTCTGTTCGGGCTACAGGGGAGATCAACTGTGGAGAGTCAGAAATTTCCATACCATTTGATCTGAGCGAAGATGACCAACAGACGCTCAGCCTCATTTGGAGCAGCTGGAGCGATAACGCTGTGCTGGAAACAAATGAAGAGGCCACGGAGTTCAAATACAAAGAATTCTTTGCCTCCGAAAACAAGCTGCTTGAATGGGCCGAGGCTAAACGCGGAGAAGTTGAGGAGCAGTGCGATTTTCTTGAAGGGCTTTTCAGTGATTGGTCTTTAGGTTCAACAACGACTCAATTTACTGCTCTTGCGTTGCATTCTTTTCTTGCCAATAGCTGGTGGACGACGCGGCAAAAAAAGGCGGATTGGTTCAGCGTTTGGGAGGGTTCTTGTTATTTTCACTCCACCATCGACGTTGAATATAACGATGGACTGATTTATTTCGCACTCTGGCCTGAATTGCTGGACATGCTCTTGAGCCAATGGGCACAATTCGAGGTGGAAGCCGACGAGCACTACAATTCGGCAAAGAATGGTTCATTTCTCTGCCACGACATGGGGGCAAATCATGTGGTCGGGCGGCAGATTTACCCGCACTACATGGAAATCGAGGAAAATGCGAATTATCTGCTCTTAATGGCAGCGCGATGCTTTTTCACCGGGGATCTCAAACTTGCCCAAAAACACCTGGATCTCTGTCGCCGGCTTGCTGATTTCATAGTTCAGTGTGATACCGATGGGAATGGATTTCCGGACCAGGGCACGGCAAACACCATCGATGATGCCAGCCCGGCTCTCCAATACGGCAAAGAACAAACTTATCTTGCTGTAAAATCTAGCGCGGCTTTGTGGGCCTGGGGCGAAGTGGAAGATCTGCTCGTCGGTGAAAAAAAGTCAAAAGCCGAACGATGGAAGGCTTTCGCATCAAAAGCCGTCAAAAGTCTCAACGAAAAAGCATGGGTCAAAGATCACTATGCTGTCACTTTGACCCGAACCACTGAAGGGCTTGTTGATCCATGGACTGGAACACCGCTGCCGGACGGCGAGCTTGAGGGCTGGGATGACTTTTCCATTTATACGGCGAACGGATTGCTCTATTTGTATCTGGCCAATATCAAAATGCCGCGCTGGAATGAAGCCCGGTTCGCACGCGATATCGAGAACGCCGAACGAGCGACTCGCCAGCGGTACGGCTCCTCACACACGGCTTCCGGAGACCGTACTGTGTGGTTTTCGCAGAATCTATGGCGCGACTACGTGGCCGCTTATCTTGGTATCGATATGCTTCAAAACATTGAATCGTACTGGGATTATCAAGTGCTGACCGGTGATAACCAGGCCTCGTCTTTGTATTACGATACGACGCCGGAAAACAATCTGAATTTTTATCCCCGGGGAGCCACTGTGCTGGGTGCTCCTATGAGTGCGGCGGGAATGCGGCTTAACCGGATAGAAGGAGAGCTGCACCTATGTCCCGTGCGGAAGACACTCAGAGTGCCTTTACTCCCGCTCGTCGACTGGCGCGAGATGCGGGCACCCTGGTTGGTTGTGCGAAGCCGCCAAGGCGTGACCGTGGCGCAAATTACCGAAGAGGATCTTCTGGGCAATCTTACAGTGCATCTGACAGGTGCAGAGATGGAATCGGCATGACGAAACGTCAAAAACATGGGGAAAGGGGAAAAAGTCTCTGTTGATATTACGGCAGTTGCTGGCGGAAGATGTGGGCAAATACTCTGGCATCGGCCACCATGTTGGATATGCGGCAGTTTTCATTGACCTGATGGGCAAAGCCCTCGCTGGTCGACCAAACCACCACAGGATAGCCAGCCTGCCGGAAGAACGCAGCCACTGTGCTGCCGCCAATCCCGGTTAGTTCCCCTTCAACTTGCCGTGTTTCTCTCAATGCTTTTTGGAGCATTCGCACGATGGGGGCGTCTTTGCGGGTCGGTTCCGGGGCGTCCAACCGGTTTTCGATTTGCAGGTTAGTTTTTGTGCCAATTTCCGAATCGATACGTTCCATTTCTCCGCGAATAACCCCGAGAATCTCATCGAGATCGTAATCCGGCAGAACGCGGCAGTCAAAACTTATTTTCTCCTCGCCCGGGATTGTGTTGATGTTGGGTACGTTCGGTCCATGACGTGTTGGCTCAAAGGTGGAATAGGGTGGCGAGAAGAGTTCGTCTTTTTTGTCGAACTGTTTGTGCAGTTCCTCGTCCAGTGCACATGCGAGCTGCGCACCCGCCCGAAAAGCGTTGTGCGCCAACTGAGGCATAGAGCCGTGAGCCTGCTTCCCTTCGATATGGAATGTAAGCCAGAGGACCGATTTTTCGGCAATCTCTATAATTGAGCCATCTTCATTGCCAGCGTCGGGCACCATGATCAAATCGTCACTGGAGAACAGTTCCGGGTATTCTTTGAGCAAACTTTGCAAGCCGTATTGACTTCCCGTCTCTTCACCCGAGACAAAAAGAAGAGCTACTTCGTGTTGAGGAGTTATTTTATTTTCAAGAAGAGCTTGCGCGGCAAATACACTTGCCACCAGTGCCTGTTGATTATCTTCCACACCGCGCCCATAAATTTTGTCGTCTTCTCGACGTAGTTCATAAGGATTTGAATCCCAGCCTTTCCACTGGCCATCTTCGTTTTGTTCTCCCGGTGGGACGACATCAAGGTGGGTCATAACCCAGATGCGTCGTTCTTTATCTTTCCCCGGGATACGAACGACGAAATTGGGACGGGAGTTCTGAGGGAGTCGGTCGTCGGGGGTATCGTTTCCT
>JAGXLK010000010.1 GCA_018334735.1 Planctomycetota bacterium
GAGCTCTGTTGACTGATAGTGCGCGTTCTGAACCCCAGCCTGCGGCTGAAGTCCAGTCCGCTCGCAGGGGAAACGGAGACTCGAGTTCAGCTGAGCCCGCCAGCGGCGGGCGAAACTGGACTTGAGGCGGACAAATGCCGGAAAATGCAAATGCGCCTGGAATCTCCAGAGAAATCACACCGCGTTCTGAACTCCAGCCCCCGGCTGAAGTCCAGTCCGCTCATGTGTCACGCAAGCGGAGACGAAATCCGGGGCCAACCACACCGTATTATGCCCAAAACCAGTTCGTCCAGAGGTTCTCCTGGGATCTGCGCCCGAAAGCCTACAGAACTCTTTTCAGCGCCTGACCCGTGTAAGAGTCTTCGCAGTCGCGGATCTCTTCCGGGGCCCCGGCAGTAACCACGGTTCCTCCGCCCCGGCCGCCTTCCGGGCCCAGGTCGATGACGTAGTCGGCGTTCTTGATGACCTCCAGGTTGTGTTCGATGACGATGATGGTATTGCCCATGTCGGCCAGGCTGTGAAGGGTGTTGAGCAGTTTTCCGACATCCTCGAAATGAAGCCCGGTTGTGGGTTCATCGAGGGCATAGAGAGTGTTGCCGGTGGCCACTTTCCCCAACTCCCGAGCGAGTTTGATGCGTTGCGCTTCCCCGCCGCTCAATGTTGTGCTGGGTTGCCCGAGTTTCAGGTACCCGATTCCCACGTCCCGCATTGTGCGCAGACGACGTTCGATGGGGGGGTAGTTGAGGAAAAAATCGAATGCTTCTTCCACCGTCATCTCCAGCACGTCCGCGATGTTGCGTCCACGCACCGTTATCTGAAGCGTTTCCTCGTTGTAGCGCCGTCCGTGGCATGACTCGCATTCCACGCGCATGTCGGGCAGAAGGTTCATCTCGACTTTCTTCTGTCCCATCCCGTTGCAGACTTCGCACCGTCCGCCGGATGTGTTGAAGGAGAACCGCCCCCGATCATAGCCGCGCACCTGGGACTGTTTCGTTCCGGCGAAAACTTTGCGGATGTGATCGAAGACTTTTGTGTAAGTGGCGGGGCAGGAACGGGGGGTGCGCCCGACGGGTTTCTGGTCGATTTCCAGGACTTTATCGATGTGCTCGATGCCTTCGATGGTTTTGTGGCGCCCGGGGACGTCCGGACTGTTGTTGATCTCGCGGGCGAGGGAACGCACGAGTATCTCATTCACAAGTGTGCTTTTTCCGCTTCCGCTGACCCCCGTGACGCAGATGAAACGTCCGAGGGGGAAGGCGACATCGATCTGTTTCAGGTTGTGTTCAGACGCCTCCCGGACCACAAGTTTGCTCCTGTCTTCGGGATCGCGGCGTCTTTCCGGGACCGGGATGCTCTTTTCGCCTTTCAGGTACCGCGCTGTCAGGCTTGATTCGCACTCGAGCATGTCGGCGAAGGGGCCGTTAAAAACGATATCTCCCCCCTGACTCCCGGCTCCAGGGCCGAGATCAAGGACCCAGTCCGCCCGACGTATGGTTTCTTCGTCGTGTTCGACCACCAGGACGGTATTTCCGGCCTGACACAGGTTTTCGAGGGCTCCGAGAAGGCGTTCGTGGTCGCGCGGATGGAGGCCGATGGACGGTTCATCGAGGATGTAGCACACGCCTGTCAGGCCGCTGCCGATCTGTGTTGCGAGTCGGGTCCGTTGCGATTCGCCGGTGCTCAGGGAGTTTGTCAGCCGCTCGAGCGTCAGATAATGGAGCCCCACATCGAGCAGGAAACCGAGTCGTTCCCGTATCTCTTTCAAGATGGGTTCTGCGATGCGGGTTTTTGTTCCGGGAAAGGAGACCGAATCGAAAAATTCAACCGTCTCGCTGATAGCCATGCGGGTGACGTCATGGATGTTTTTCCTGTCGATTTTTACCGCGAGGGCGGCCGGTCGAAGTCTCGCCCCTTCGCACGCAGGACACGGCACGGGGCTTATGTACCGGGCGAGTTTTCGGCGGGTGCGGGAAGAATCGGTGGAGTTCCGGAGCCGCCGCAAGGCGGGGATGACGGCCTGTTTTTCGGCCGCCTCCTCCGGCAGCTCTTCCCCCTCGATGAGGGCCCGGCGATCTTTCTCCGGCAGTTTCTCGAACGCTGTGGCCGTGTTCACGTTCAGTTCGGCGACCAGGTCCATGACATCTTTTTTCAGGCTTTTACCCGCGCGACCGCCCCATTTTTCCAGGGGTTCGATGGCGCCGTCGTCGATGCTGAGCGACGGGTTTGGGACGATGAGATCGGCGTCGAAATGGTCCACGGTGCCGCGTCCTTTGCATTCCTCGCATCGTCCGTAGGGGCTGTTGAAGGAGAACATCTTGGGATTCGGTTCTTCAATGCCCAGATCGCACTCTGTGCAGGCGAATTTGCGGTTGAAAAGGAATTCGTCTCCATCTTCTTTGAGAGCAACACAGACGCCTTCGCCGAGGTTGAGGGCTGTCTGGACGCTGTCACTGAGTCGCGCCGAGGCACCGGTCTGTGATTTGCCGCTGATGACAACGCGGTCGACGACGACATCGATATCGTGGGTTTTGTAACGTTGCAGGCGATCGACTTCGTCAAGATCGCGGATGTTGCCGTCAATGCGGGCGCGGACGTATCCTTCGCTGCGTATTCGTTCAAACAGCTCCCGGTAATGTCCTTTTCGCCCGTGGACGACCGGTGCGAGGAGGGTGAGGCGCGTGCCGTCGGGTAGGTTGCTGAGGAATCCAACGATTTGTTCGAGGGTTTGATGCTCAATTTCGGCGCCGCAGCGGGGACAATGGGGTGTGCCGACCCGGGCGAACAGAAGGCGCAGGAAATCGTAGATTTCTGTCGTTGTGGCAACGGTTGAATTCGGGCCGCCGCCTTCGGGTTGTTGTTCGATTGCGACCGTAGGAGGCAGACCGGTGATGCGATCACAATCGGGGCGCGGCATCTGTTCGAGAAACTGGCGAGCGTAGCTGGAAAGACTCTCGATGTAGCGTCGCTGACCTTCGGCGTAGAGAGAATCAAACGCGAGGGACGATTTGCCGCTGCCGCTGACGCCGGTGATGACGACAAATTGATCGCGGGGCAACCGCACGTCGATATCTTTAAGATTGTGCGTTCGCGCCCCATGAACCCGTATCCACAGATCGTCCGGCGGCTCCCCAGATCCGGGAGGACTCGAGATGGCATCTTCAACGTCAACGCTCATCGGCGTGCTCGCTAATGGTGGTTTTTTGGCGTCGGCGGATCACGAATTTGATAGGAATATCAGCGTAGGGCAGTTGTTCCCGTAACTGACCCGCCAGGTATCTTTCGTAGGGACCGGTAATCCTGGCGGCATCGTTGACAAACAATACGATTGTGGGCGGGTGTGTCTCGACCTGGGTCGCGTAGAAGATTTTACCGTGACCGCTTCGTTTTGACGGTGGGGGTTTGTACCGGGTGATTTCTTCCATAATATCGTTCAGTTCGCTGGTCTGGACCCGGAATCCTGCTTCCTCGTGGAGATGCTGGACGATGCGCAGCATGGGGACCACATTTTCGCCGGTGAGTGCGCTGATCAGGACGAGTGGCGCAAATCGAATTCCCGCCAAACTCTGCCAGACGTATTCGACGAACGCTTCGTCCTCGGTATCTTCAGGGATTAAATCCGCTTTGTTGAGTGCCACGACAACCGGCTTATGCTGCGAGATGATCTCGTCGGCCAGTTGTTTGTCGACCCGCCCGATCTCGACGGTTGAATCGATTACGAGAACGACGACATCGGCCCGGCCTATGGCGCGTTTGGTTCGGACCTGGCTGTAATAATCGACCGAATCGGAGATCTGTTTTCGCTTGCGCATTCCGGCCGTATCAATGGCAACAAACTCGGTGGGGCCGCTTTCGTCTTCCAGCTGAAATTTTACATCGACACTGTCGCGCGTTGTGCCGGGCATCTCACTGACCACGACGCGGGGTTCGTTGGCCAGGAAGTTGATCATGGTACTTTTCCCGGCGTTGCGGCGGCCGGCAAACGCTATTTTCAGGGGTTCTTCCGTTTTCCGTTGTCTTTCGGACGGGGGTAGTTTCTGCAGGATATTTTGCTTGAGTTGCCCGATCCCTTTACGTTGTGTGGCGGCCACTCTCAGGGGCTCTCCGAAACCGAGTTCATAGAACTCCAGGATTTTCGGCTCAGCGTTCTGCACGTCAGTTTTATTGGCTACGAGCAGAACGCTCTGCGCGGCTTGCCGCAATCGACGCCCAATTTGTTTGTCCATCGGATGGATACCGTGTTTGGCGTCAACCAGAAAGAGCACGAGATCAGCCCGGGTAATGGCAATTTCGATCTGCAGTTCGACATCCGCGGCAATTTCCTCGGCACTTTCCATTCCCACACCGCCGGTGTCGACAATTTCAATGCGGCGTCCGCCGAAATCCAGTTCGCGTGCCACACGGTCACGTGTTATGCCCGGTTTCGAATCGACGATGGACACACGTCCCCCGCAGAAGGCATTGAACAGAGATGACTTGCCCACGTTGGCGCGGCCGACAATGGCAACGGATGGAATCATTTCGTGAACCTTAAACGGGTACCAATCAGAGAATTTTACCGCCAGTGCAGTAGAACGAGGCCAGATATGCGGGGCTTTGAGGCCTCTATATTTTTTCTCAGTTTCTCCCGGCCTCCGCGGACCGTCGGCCCGCTCCAGCCTGGGCTATTATGTGCCGGGCCGTTGGCCCTCAAAACAGCGTGTAGCCCGCTGAAAGTGTGCCAGGGGTGTTGTCGGTGGAGCAATCCGGCCATCCGTATGTATTTAGCGTACATTACATCACCCATAGCTTGCATGTCATTGCGAGGTGACGCGCATGGCGGGGCGCTGCGGCAATCTCGGTGTTGGGCCAATAAAACGACGAGATTGCCTCGTCCATCTTACGGTGGACTCGCAATGACCTGTGTGTCCGCGATTTCAGCCCGAACAGGTACCGGCTGTCAGCCGGGTTAGGTTTTTGTAACTTCGTTTCTGGTATGGAAAACACGGCATACCGGCAGGAATGTTTATCCGTCTCAGGCGTGGCTGGAGCTATTTTTTTCGCGAAGCATTAGGATACTTTTACGAGACTACTATTTGTGCCAGGGCGCTTCGGTATCGGCAAGCCCGTTAATTCAAGCTACTTTACGTGGAGGGATTTTGCAACACGGGAAGCGTTTACGGAATATATTTAAACCGGATGTTATCCACCCAGAGGGGAGTGTCGGTTTTGTTGAAGATTTGAACATAAAAACGCGCCCCCGGCTGCTCTCGAGTCTCCCAATCGGCTTCCACTGTGCGCCAGGTTTTCGTCAGAGCATCGATTTCGAGATCCTCGATCTCTGTCCCAGTTTCATCATCTTCCAGATCAACGGCATTCTTATTGCCCGTCGGCAATTTCAAGCGTCGTGGTTTGACAGGGCCCATGAAGTTGATCATGGCCTTTCCGGCCCCACCGCCTCTTACATCGACGCAAAAGCGATAATGCCCGGGACCAGGAAACCGTCCGACGAGGTTGTAGATGGCGATTCCTTTGTCGTCGGGATTGGGGTCGATGCGGACGCAGCGTTTTCCGTCCGTGCTGAATCTTTCGTCGATGTGGATTTTTTTCCACAGCGGAGAACAGCCCCCGTACGCTCCCGTCGAACCGAACCAGTAATCGGGCCGTCCGTCGCCGGCGCTGTCCCATTCGAAGGACGGATTGGGCACGGTGGGCAGTACGCGGAACAGGCGTTGATGTCTGTGGTTTTCAGTTTTGCCCGTGACAGCTATATCCACGGGCTCATGGACGTTGGTCCGCGCTTCCGGATCGAAAGGAAATGTGATTTCCGCGGTGCCGCGGGGGGCGACTTTGAAATCGCCGGTGGTTTTCCGAAACAGACCATCCGGGGCTTGAACTTGCAGTTGACCCTCGAGTTCCTTCCGGTCGCTACGATTCTCCACGCGCGCTATCAGGTCCCATCCGCGGCTTTCTCTGACGTAGACGCGCAACGGATCAACAATCGTCACAGGGACATATTTCTGTTGTGGAATTTTTTCCATTCGATCGTGTATGACAGACAGAAAAATATCCGGCCGCCCCTGCGGGGTTTCAGGTGGGATGTCAAAGCCAGTTTGGACTGTTTTTGTGTTGCCGGATTTGATCGGGCCGAAGCTCACCGGACGTGGTTTTTTCCATCCCGTCGGCAGTCTCCATTCCAGCTCGCCCCGCAGCTCCTTTTTATTAAGGTTCAGAAGGGTTACTTCGGCACGGGCCTGTGCCCCGGCCACGTGCGGCACCGGCATCTCTACGTTCACCAGAGGGTCCAGATTGTTGACCAGAATGGCCGTAGCCAGTCGCGCGTGTGTGGCGGGGAAGACGTATTTCCCGTTCTGGGAGGAACCTTCCAGACGGGTAAAATCCCCTCCCAGAGTGAATAACCAGGCGGCTTTCACCTGGCCGATGCCCGTGGTGTCAACGTGGATCGTGCCGTCTTTGTTTTCTTTGTTCGTGACGTTGACGATGAGGGCTCGGTTGCTGGCTTTAGCATAACGCAGCAATTTGGCCTGGAGGCCCCCGACCGGCGCGATCTCCCGCCCTTTTTCCCTTGTTCGCGGCGGGTTGGGGATTTCGTTGCCTTCCGGGTCCCGGATTGTGATCCCGACAGTGTCCCGATATTGTGCGCGGTAGAGGATTTGACCGGTTTTGCGGCGCAAAGCGAGCAGTTGTTTCCCGAAATCATTGTTGGGAACCTGTTCGAAACGGCAGCCGGTCATGAATATGTGATGGTAACGGTCTTCTCCGCCGAGCCAGTCTTTGGTGCCTCCGTTCCATTTTCCGTCGAGCACCAGATAATCGGGGAACGTGTAGCGGAATACTTCCGTTCGGTTCATGACGGCTGAAACCATGTGAAATTGTATTTCCTGTCCCATCACGCCGCTGCAGAGTTCCCCGCTGAGGGCGAAGTGCGGATCGTGCCTGCGCATCTCCTCGTTCATCTGCCGGAGAGTTTGCAGCGAGGCACGTCGGAAATCTCCTACATTTTCGTGTTTATGATCGTGCCAGCGGCAGGTGCCCGGCGCTTTCATGATCTGATCGTAATACATCCCATCGCATTTGTATTTGTAAACGTAGCGACGCAGCCATTGAAGTTGCCATTCACGCCAGCCTTTCGAACCCGGGCACATGGGCACTTCCTGGTGGATGTCTGTCATTCTGTGGCCGCCGCCGGTATAACCCCGGATGGTGTTTTTCTTGTACCACTCGACGTCCGGATATGTAATTTCTTCGGGAGTCCACGATCGCGGAATAAGGCCTGAAAGTCTTTTGTAAGCGACTCGCGCAGGGGAAAAACGGTACCAGTTGAAATACGTGTTGAGATGTCCGCCGTGCTCACGGATGTCTTCGCATTGCTGGGCCAGTTGTTCTTCCGTTGCCCACAGGGGACAGAGTCCGTGCATGAGTCCGACGTATTCGATGGGCCCATCGAGCTGGATGCGGTTGCCGGCGATGTATCTTCCCATTCCCATTTCTTGCGATTTTCGGAAAGCGTCGTAGAGTTGGAGACCCTCCCAGGGGAAGCTGTTCGAGTCGAGTGTCCCCCAGCCATGGCATTCCCGAGTCCAGGCGGGGATATCAGGTTTTCCCAGGTTGTGGAAAGCCCATTTTCGGTAGAAGTCGGCCGCTTTGTGCCAGTCGCCCGGGTGGGCCGCCAGCCTGATTTCCAGTCCTTCGAAGTTTTCTCCGGGACCGATCGTTACGTACCGCGTCCAGGCGGCGCGCAGGGACGTGGCATCGTGATTCGGGAAACTATAGGAGGTGTGATGGATTTGCGGATCGCTGTTGGCCAGGTAAATGCCGCCTTCGTCATCGTAAAGATCGGCGAAACGCAGCATGGGCCCAAGACTCCCGGCGACATTGCATTCGACGGGATTGCGCCAGATCTGCCCCCAATCGCGGGGCCAGACCAGGGTATCATCGGTATAATCCTGCCCGGCGCGCAGACCGTTGATGATGGGGAAGCCCACTGCGCAGACTTCTTTCCGACCATCATTCTGGATGGCGACCGACCAGCTGCAGGTCCCGTCTTTCTCGGCATCGGCGCGGAAGGTTACTCGGATGTTGTGGGGGAAGTTGTACAAAATCCGCAACGAGCCGTTCTCCTGTTCTCGCTTTCCGATGGTGGCCCGAGAGAACGGCAGGGGAACGGGGCTATGAGGGCCGGGATCCTTCACGCTGAGTCGACAGAAAGGGGACTGGACGTTTTCTTTGGTAAACCTCCGTCTCGTCCTGGCATCTTTCAAACCGGCCAGGCCGGCTGAGCTGAATTCCATCAAAAGCCCGCCCGCCGCGAATTGCAGCGTATCTTCAGGGCCCGGCACGAAGGACAACTGCAGGTTCTGGACATAAGGCAGGGCTCCGCCTGCCGATGGTTTGACGAGAAAACGTAGCTGCACGTGATCCTGTCCTTCCCCGGCGGTTTTTATTGCGGACAGATTGCCTTTCGGGGGAAGAGGTTTCCAGTTTTTCTTCTTTTCGGTGCGATACTGGGACGTGATCTTTCCTCCCCGGGACAGGAAAGAACCCTCCAGGTGCCCCCATTTTTCGACATCCAGGGGGCGGATGGGCGAAGACACGATTTCTCCGAAGGTCGGCTTTTCCTTTCGGACGGGGTCGCCGCCCGAACCTTCAGGAGTGAAATCTTCAGCCGGAGTGAGCAGGAGTTTGTCGAGTTGAGCGCCGCCGTGGTAACCATCGAAGACCCAGGTATGCACACCGGCATCCAGCTGGTAGGTCGGGCCTTTAACCCACACCCAGCCCTGGCTGACTCCTTTGTGGTCGGCCACGAATTTTCCTTTTTTGCCTTTCATATGTTCGGTGTGGTTCCAGAAACCTTTGTGCGGGAAGCTGGCTCGTTCCCAGGCCCGGTACTTGCCGGCTTTTTTAAGGGTGAACTGCAGTTCCATGGCATTTACGTAATGGACGTAAGCGCCGGCTGAGGCATTTTTTTTGGATCCGAGAGAGTGCCCCGCTTTGAGATCCAGGTCGGTCGCTTCTTCGGTTTCCATCCAGACGTTTCCGTTTTTGTCCGGGAGAAAATGACTTTTTTGCCGCACATAACTACCGTATGTTTCCAGGACGTTGCTGTGGGCAATGCCCACCTGGAGAGTGGCAGTGACCGGCAGGCGGCCGGCAGGGTTGTCTGTCCGCGTAATGGTCAGACTCCGGACAGCAAATTTTTTGTTTTTGCGCGGTGGATTTATGCGGAGATCGTGCCCGTTGCAACGATCCTGGAAATATGGGAAGGGGAGCGGGGCCTCGGCTTTCTTCCATGTGCCGGCATTTTTCAGTTCAATTTTGAGAGCGGGCCGCCAGGTTCCCGGGGGCACATTCTGGTTGAGACGGTAGCGTCGATCAAAGGAATCGTAGACGAGCGAGAAACGGCCCGTCCCGCCATCGAAATACTCCACTTCGGCCGTGAGCGCTTTCTCGCCGGCCCATCTGGCAAATTGTGCCTGGTTTACGTTGAAGTAGAAATAGGCCCCGTGCCCGGAACGGTTTCTGCGCGTTACCCAACCGTACCGGCCGGCTCGTTTAACGCGTTCGAGTTTACCTTCCCCGGTTTCCTGGGCGGGTTTAATGCCGTTGTCTTGCAGTTTTTCTGCGAGCGAAGCGCTGATCGTGTTTCCCCTGTAACTTTTCTCTGGTGGGTCTGCCTGAACCGGCCGGGGGGTCGTTAAGAGAGCTGCGAGGAGGGTGGTGACGAAAAGGGTTCGATACAGGTGCATGGCATCACTTTTCCTTTTGTGGCATGGTTGAGAGAAGTGTCAGTGGGGGGAGCGGCACTGAATCACCGGCATTGTTCTTCAAGCCAGGTGTAGATGTTTCCGGCGTAATAGGTTGTATCCCTGGTCTTGGCATAACCCGGATCGGAGACACCCTGAATTGAGCCGTCATAGAATCCCACGTTATAGAATCCGTCGTCATGGTTTGAGCGATCAGCGCCTCCGCCCCATGCGAAATTATCTTCCGGCAAGATGTTCCATCAATCTGGAATCGCCGTAGCGCAAAGTGCTGGAGGGGGCCGGCCAGCACCGGGGTGACCACGTACAGCTCTCGAAATTATGGATAAAACGCGCGCCCCCATTGTGATATACTAAATTGCCCCCGTCCTGGTGGGCCCAGCGCATCTGGTTCCAGCCCCCGGATTTCTCGTAAACGGTCAAGGGCTGAACGCCGCTCAGTCGATAGCCGGCGGCATCATGGAACAGAGGCCACATGCTTCGCGAGTCTCGTTTCGAATAGCTGTCCATCGCGCGGTCGGCGTACGTGGGGCCGGAGCCGCACCCAGCGCACGAGCGGCAGCTGTTATAGAGATAACCGTAGTGGACGTTGCCGTTGGTGGATGGTTCGGTATCCATGGAAGGACATGCGACCTGTCCCAGTTTCAGCATGTCTAGCTCTACCAGCAAAATATACCAGGCTGTGCTATAAAGCGGCTCGGGAAACCACATCGTGTTGGCGTCGTCGCGAACCTTGCAGTTGGTCTTGCTCCGATAAGGATTGGTGTTGATGCTTGGATCGGTTCCCCAAACCCCCGGCTGCGGAAGATGATTATCCCAATCGATTCCGTAAAGATGCGCGACCGAGTATTGCTGGTGGAGATTGTTGAGACAGGTGCTGCGACGAGCGGCTTCACGAGCCCTGTCCAATGCGGGCATGAGCATAGCGGCGAGGATGGCAATAATGGCGATAACCACCAGGAGTTCGATCAGGGTGAACGCCAACCGATCCGCCCTTCTGGTGGGAAACACGCGCACAAGTAGGGCAGCAGCAGTTTTTTTCATTTTGCTCTTCCACACAGGCCATTATTGGTTCGCTTCTTCGTCCTCTTTCTCCTCCGAAGTTCCGGGCAGGTGGCGTCCGGGAAGTTTTTCGCTCAGTTTTTCCAGTTCGGCATCGTTGCTGGCTTTGAGGTGTGCGACGTACGCTGAGGATATTTGTTCGGCTTCTTCAGCGTTTGCAGCGAGTTTTCCCAGTTCTTCCTCGGTGGGTTTTTCGTCCAGTACCACTTTTGCCCGCAGGAATAACGGGGTGTTGCCATTTTCTATGGCCCGCGAGGCAATTTTTCTCACATCTTCCTCGGCTTCCGTCCGGGCGAAAAACTCCAGAGCGTCATCGTAATGCTCGGCTTCCATGAACTGCCGTCCCATTTCGTGCAGATCTTCATCGGATGATTTCTCACCGAACAATACTTTGCGCTTTTTGTGGAAACCAGTTAGCTCGTCTGATTTTGCCATTGGTTGACCTCATTTGAAACGAATCCCTCATACGGATTATAAAAGCAGGTTGAGCGGGGCGTCAAGACGCCCTGCACGTTAACGTGCGTTACTCTCAACCATTCAGGCCGGTGTGTCATTGCGAGTTCGCCGTAGTATGTATGTTTAGCGTACATTACATCAGCCATACAAAGCTTACATGTCATTGCGAGGTGACCCGTGTAGCGGGGCACCGCGGCAATCCGGAAGTGCCCCGTAGTCCCGCATCGCACGACGAAGGCGGATCGCTGTTGGGCCAATAAAACGACGAGATTGCTTCGCCCATATTACGATGGGCTCGCAATGACCTGTGAAGCTGGACTTCTGGCTGAACAGGTAGAGAGCGTGTTACTGAAAACCGTCCTGCGTGTGGAGAAAATAATGAAAACAGATGCTGCTGCAGACCACCGACCTGCTGGCAAACGGCCCCGTGTCGTGGCGAGCAACCGAAGTTTCCCCATGGAAAGAACGGTCGATGTCGCTGTTGCCGGCGGGAGCATACGGGCAGTAGCTGCGGCTCTCGAAGCGGCTGAGAACGGTGCATCAGTCTTCCTGGCCGCTCCGCGACTCTTTCTCGGGGAGGAAACCTGCGGAACGCTCCGTCTCTGGAAGGAGAAGGCTGAAATTACCCCCGGACCGCTGGTAGAGAAGATTTTCGATGAGTCGGCTCTCACCACTCCTCTGAAAGTCAAAAAAGTCCTGGCCGAAGCCCTGGTCTCGGCCGGCGTTGATTTTGTGCTCGGTTGTCTGCCGTGTCGGATCCAGTTGACGGAGGAGGGGGCCGTCGCCGGAATGATTCTGGCCGATCGCGCCGGACGCCAGGCTGTCGCGGCGAAGGCTGTGATTGATGCTACGCGACACGCTGCACTTGCCCGCAGCGCCGGCGTCGAACTGAGAACCCGCGGAAACGATAAACTCAGCGCTCGGAAGGTGGTGTTGGGTGGGAGTGAACAATCGGACGTCGCCCCGGACCATGATTTCCCATCGGAGCTGCAGATCAATGGTGAGCACGTCCAGTATCACCGGTACGACCTGGCGTTCACGCGGCCGGAAGGTTCGGAAGATTCCTGGCAGGAAATTGATCAGCTCGCCCGCGATATGACGTATCGCCCGGGACAGCTGAGATCGGGCGAGTCGCTGCTGTATGTCCCGCCGTTTCGGATTAACGGTCGTGTGCGCGGTGGCGGTGATTACGACTTTGAATCGGACGATCTTGGGCCGTTCCGCCCCCCGCACCCCGAAGGTTTTTACGTGCTGGGTCCCTGTGCCGATTTGCCGGAACCAAACGCTGCAAGGCTCTTTGAACCGACCGTGGCCGAGATACTGGGCCGACGTGTGGGGCGGGGATCGGCCACCCATGCCCGGGCAAGCGAAAGGGGGGCGTTGCACGCCGGCGGTCCGGAAAAGGAAGAAAGTGAAGTTCCCGGGGATTTGTCCGAATCTTTGAACGGTTTCCGACCTGTCGGAAAGCCGGAGCGTGCCATACTCAGCGGGGCTGGTTCGCTCCCAATTCTGGATGAAGCAGAAGTGGTCGTAGTCGGGGGCGGGACAGCGGGAGCGGCTGCGGCCATCGGCGCTTTGCGGGCCGGAAGCGACGTGCTGGTGTTGGAATATCAGGAAGAACCTGGCGGCCTGGGTACCGTGGGGCTCATCGGGCGAGCGTACCACGGGCTCGATATCGGGCTGGCCGAAGAAGTACCTTTCCCCGGCCCGGAATGTAACGTCGAGGATAAGGCCGAGTGGCTTCGCCGTGAAATTCGGGATGGAGGCGGGCGACTCTGGACACGGGTGCTGGCGTTCGGTGCCTGGATGGATGCAAATCGTATTACCGGCGTGGCCGTGGCAACTCCGCGAGGCTGCGGCGTTGTGATGGCCGACTGCGTGATCGATGCGACAGGAAACGCCGACATTGCCGCCGCCGCAGGGGCCGAAACGATGTTCGGCGACGCGTCCGGTGACATTGCCATGCAGGGTGCCGGTCTGGCCCTCCGTCCCCCCGGCAGAGATTATGTCAATACCGACTATTTGCTCGTGGACGAATCCGACGTCATGGATGTAACCCGGGCAATGATCGGCCGGGTGACGGCGCTGGAGATGGACGAGGATTATGACCTGATTCCGATGTTGCAAACCCGGGAACGCCGCCGGCTTGTCGGAGAACACGTAATGTCATATCTCGATCAGATCGCGGGGCGGACATATCCGGATTCCATTGTGCTTTCCGAGAGCGACTACGATTCCCACGGTTACCCGTCGCTGGATTTCTTCGCGCTGCTGCCTCATACCGCAGAAACCCGCTCCGCAAACCATCCGGCGCCTGGGGGGAAAGCTTATACTCCGTACCGATGTCTTCTCCCGCGCGGTCTCGACAACC
>JAGXLK010000011.1 GCA_018334735.1 Planctomycetota bacterium
ACGTTGACCCAAGGTATGTCGCGCCGAAAAGTGCGAGAATTACTGGGTGAGCCAGACACGACGGCGAAAGCTGGAAGCAGGGAAATTTGGAAGTATGAAGAAGGCGAGGCCATTGTCTTTGAGGAAGGCAAATTGAAGCAACACGAGCGTGATGAGGTCGCGAAAAAGGATCCGTTAGGAATCGATATAAAAGGAAAACAGGGAATTGATCGGTTTCTGGGAAATGGAAATGCAAGAGGCCCTGGGGGTAATGTTTGCGCCTGCGATACGGTATTGTTCAGTGCCAAAACAGGGCTTGCCAAGGGTATGGTATGTGTCTGCAATACAATTTCGGGGTACGGTAAACGTGATGGCGTAAGGCGCGCGAATAAACGACTCTGTACGTGCAATTATATCTGTACCTGCAATATGGTCTGCACTGTTAATACCGTGGGGAAGGATTGTGGTTGTGTTGGCGTTTGTGGGTGCGAATCGGTTGTCTGCAGAAGTGTAAATATGCGGTAGACTGAAATTATGGCAACGATTTATTGTTTGACCCAATGCAGTGTGGATACTCCAATCCCAACCAAAAAACGGGCGCGATAAAAATTCCAGCTGTTGCAATCTAATCCCAGACATCCATCGCTGCACTTCAAGAAAGCCGGCAGGCTCTGGTCCGCAGGAGTCAGCCTGAACTACCAGACTCTTTCTGTGCGCAAGGGGGATTATTTCGTCCGGGGTTTGGATGGGTACGCGTGATGAATACGAAAACTTGTTGTGACACTTCATAATAATCCCCGATTTCGGAACAACCGCTCGCTTTCGGTCTCTAGCAGTAACATCTCAAAAAGCCGAAACAACGCCCAGACTTTTCAATCTTGCCTCTGTTCTGCTACTATCGTCACCGCCATCGTGCAAAATGTTGAAGTGTTTGGTTTTTCAATAGCTCTGTCTGGGACGTGGAACGCACGGTGCAGTGGCGGGGATACCTATACAAAATGGCTTGGGAGCGAAGACATGACGAGATACGAAGGTGAACGGCTCAACCGCGTGGCATTTCCTATGGGCGGAATCGGTGCCGGTATGATCTGTCTGGAAGGAACGGGCGGTTTATCGCATTTCTCCGTCCGTCATGAACCGAAAATTTTCAACGAACCATACACCTACGCCGCAATCTGCGTGAAAGATAAGGAAAATACCGCGCGATTGCTGGAAGGTCCACTACCCGACGTGAAAAAATTTGGTTTCCCGGGTGCGGGCAACGGGGCCGGCGACCGCGACTACGGTTTGCCGCGTTTCCACAGGGCCGCTTTCGAAGCCCGTTTCCCCTTCGGCACCGTCCAGCTGGCCGACGATGATATTCCCCTGGATGTAGAACTGACCGGATGGAGCCCTTTCATCCCCGGCAACGCCGACGATAGCAGTCTCCCCGTCGCCGGACTTGAATATACCTTTACGAACAATACAGACCACGTGGTTGAGAGTGTTTTTTCGTTCAACAGCCGGAATGTGATGGCGACCGGCAAGGATGGATCTTCCGTTCGGAGGACCGATAACGGTTTCGTCATGGAACAGGCTTCCAGCGAGGAGCGTCCGTGGGACGAAGGAAGCCTCTTGGTGACTGTGGATGCTGAGGATGTGGGCGTAGACTGCTCCTGGTTCCGGGGGGGATGGTTTGATGCGCAGACGGTTGCCTGGGAGCAGGTGGCATCCGGCGAAGTGTTCGACCAGGACCCTCCCGCCGCCGGGGCCCCAAGCCCGGGTGCCAGTCTCTACGTGCCTCTCACCCTCGAAGCCGGTGAATCGCGGACGGTCAACCTGCGGTTGGCCTGGTACGTGCCGCGCTCAAACGTCCGGACGGGCGGCGGGAACTGCAGTTGTGAATCGGTGGATTCGGAAGAATGTGATTGCTACACGCCCTGGTATGCGGGAGCCTTCGACTCCATCGACGGTCTCGAAGAATACTGGTCGGCCGAATACGACCGGCTGCGTGAGGAGACCCGGCAGTTTATGGATTGTTTTTACGACACGACGCTTCCAGAGGAGGTCGTGGAAGCCGTCGCCGCCAATCTGACGATCCTTAAGTCGCCGACCGTCCTGCGTCAACAAGACGGGCGGATCTGGGCCTGGGAAGGATGTTGCGACAGCTCCGGGTGCTGTCATGGAACCTGCACGCACGTGTGGGATTACGCGCAGGCGCTGCCGCATCTGTTCCCCGAGCTGGAACGATCGATGCGATGGACCGATTTCCACGAGAGTCAGGACGAAAACGGGCATCAGGCTTTCCGCACTCCGTTGCCGATCCGCGAGATGGGGCCGGATGAACACAACGGGCCGGCTGCGGCTGATGGACAGCTCGGCGGCATCATGCGGGTCTACCGCGAGTGGCGAATCAGCGGAGACAAACAGTGGCTGACTCAGATGTGGCCGCGGGCGAAGAAAGCCATGGATTACTGCATCGAGACGTGGGATCCGGACCGCGAAGGCGTGCTGCGGGAACCGCATCACAACACCTACGATATTGAGTTCTGGGGGCCTGACGGCATGTGCGGCAGTTTCTATGTCGGCGCGCTGGTTGCCACCGCCCGTATGGCACGAGAACTGGGCGAAGATGCTGCGGAATACGAAGAATTGGCCGATAAAGCGCGGGATTTCCTCGAAGAAGATCTTTTCAATGGCGAGTATTTCTACCAGAAGGTCCAGTGGAAAGACCTCCACGCGCCGCGTCCGGATGAAACGGAGGAAGCGGGTGAAAATTATTCACCGGAAGCGCTTGCCCTTTTGCAGGAAGAAGGCCCGAAATATCAGTACGGCACGGGATGTCTCTCGGATGGTGTACTCGGAGCATGGCAGGGTCTGGCGTGCGGGTTGGGGGATATCCTGGAGCGCGAGAAAGTCGAAAAACATCTGGTCTCCGTTTACCGCCACAACCTCAAATCGGATCTTTCCGATCACGCCAATCCCCAGCGTCCGACGTTTGCTCTGGGAGATGAGGGCGGATTGTTGCTCTGTTCCTGGCCGCACGGGGGAAAACCAACATTGCCGTTTGTCTACAGCGACGAGGTGTGGACCGGTATCGAATACCAGGTGGCCTCGCACCTGGTGATGCTGGGACGGGTGGAGGAAGGGCTGGAGATTGTGCGCACGTGCCGGGACCGCTACGATGGAACGGTTCGAAATCCCTTTAATGAATATGAATGCGGACACTGGTACGCACGCGCGATGGCCTCGTATGCGATGTTGCAGGGGCTATCCGGGGCCCGCTACGATGCTGTGGAGCGGGTGTTGTATTTGAATCCGTCAATTGAAGGCGATTTCCGCGCTTTCCTGTGCACAGAGACGGGTTATGGAACGGTGGGAATTGAGGACGGTGAACCGTTCATCGAAGTGCGAAGCGGCGAGATTGAGATCGAGCGGATTGTGCGAGGCTAAGCGGCCCCGAAACCCATTATCGTGGGCTGAAGGCCCCCCATAAATCTGCTCCCCAAATACCGTATCAGGAGTGGACTGGACTTCAGCCGGAGTATGTTTTTAGCCGGCAGATGCTGCTTCAGGGGTCATTGCGTGTCCATCGCCAGATGGGCGAAGCAATCCTGCTGGGCTCCGTAGCCTCGCGCGGCGGAGGCTCGTCGTTTTTTCAGCCCAACAGCGAGATTGCCGCCGCGTCCCGCTGCGCGGAACGCATAGCACATTTCTGTGCTTCGAGGCAGGGGAACTTATCGACTCCAGTTCTGCCCCGGCTTTCATTCATACCACATACGCCCTGAAAGGGCATAAAATAGCAGCCCGGGGTGCAGACGGCTGAAGGTCGTCGGAGCCCTGGGGTACGGTGTGCATTGAGAAAAGAGTGGGCTGAAGGCCCACCACAAAACTTTGCGTGTGTCCCGACGCAACGGACCGCTGAAGCGATCCACTACGAGCACCTCCCTGTATTTTGCACGGTCGGAGAGTTATTGCAGGCCGAGAAATCATCGTCAGGCTCGTAGTGAGCTCCTTCAGGGGCTCGGGTTGCTGGTGAACTGATAACGGACTGAAGTTGGTTTCTGGTTTTTGGTTGCTGGTTTCTGGTGAACGGATAACGGACTGGAGCTCGCACTGAGTTGTTAGTTGATAGTTGTCGAACGACAGTTAATGAACTGATAACACTGTCAACCTATACCAGGACGGGACACGGGACACTGGTGACTGATCACTGATCACCGATTACAGATCACCGGTCGTTGCTGGTTTCTGGCGTAACAAAATGACAGCTTGACATTTTCTGCGCTCAGCCGCCCCGTCGGGGCGGGGATTTGCTGGCGTCCGCCAACCCCCGACTCCCCCGCTACGCGGAGTCGCCGGGGGCTACGCTCTCAATCGCCCCTTCCAACGGCTCGGTCGTTTGGCTGTTTCTTTTGCTTCACCTTGTTTTCGGGGAGGGAATGGCGGCATGAAACCCGCTGGTGGTCCATGACGCTCTGAGCCGGCGAATCAGCCTCGGAAAAGAATGCTGGAGCCGGTTACCATAGATCCCGTCCCAGGAAATACTCGGGGCCCTGTTCCGGTTGATCTTCCACCAAACGCTTGATAGTATCCGGTTTCTATCGACGTTTGGCTTTCTGACGACTCGCTCCTCTTTTTGCCCGGTGAATAGCTATGCCTGGTCTCAATACAGACCGCCCGAATATTCTTTTTCTTCACACCGATCAACACCGGTTCGACTACATGGGTTGTGCCGGTGCGGATTTTCTGAACACCCCGAATCTCGATCGACTCGCCGAGCGCGGGATCCGGTTCAATAACTGCATGACCAACTCCCCGCTCTGCGCTCCGGCGCGGATCGGGCTGGCGACCGGCATGCAACCCGCAAGGGTCGGCTCGCTCGGAAATGATTCTTTTGTCCCGCCGGATATGACGACTTATTACATGCGTCTGCGCGACGCGGGATACAGAGTGGGGGCCGTGGGGAAATTGGATCTGGCCAAACCGGATAGTTTCAACGGACGTTACGGCGACCGTCCCTGCGTCTACCAGTGGGGTTTTACCCATCCGGAGGAAATCGAAGGGAAAGTTCATTCCCTGCACCAGGATACCCCCAACGGACCCTACGGTCTGTGGCTCAAGGAAAAAGGCATGTGGGAAGATTATCGCCAGGAAGCTGTGGATCACTGGCGTGAACCGGATCGGTGGATAACGCCTTCAGAACTGCCGACCGAGACATTTCTGGATAGCTATCAGGGACAACGCGCGGTCGATTGGGTCAATAACATCGGGGAACGGTTCCCCTGGCATCTGTTCGTCACGTTCTCCGGTCCTCACGTCCCGCATGATCCGCCGCGGGAGTTCGCCGATCGGTACGAAGGCAAACCGATGCCCGAGGCCGTGCCGATTCCCGAATGGGACGACCGTCCGAATCCATCAGAAACCAAACGCGACCCAGAATTTATCCAGCAATGCCGGCGGATGTACTGCGCCTACATCGAACTGATCGACCACTGGATCGGGCGAATCCTCGATGCGCTCGAGCAACGGGGATGGCTGGAGGATACCTACATTTTCTTCTCGTCCGACCACGGAGAGATGCTGGGCGATCTGGGTCGGTACTCCAAGAAATACCCCTATGAGCCGTCTTTGCACGTGCCGCTGCTGGCCTCGGGTCCGGGCATCCCGCAGGGACAGACCTCGGAAGCCCTGGTGGAGACGATCGATTTGAACCCGACCATCTGCGAGCTGGCCGGCCTGCATCGTCAACCCAGCATCGATGCCAGGTCGATGTGTGAAACTCTCGTCGATCCGTCACGAAAACACCGGGATGAAACCGTGTCGGTTATCCGCAGCTGGCAGTGTGTGCGGACCGACCGCTACAAATTGGTCCATAATTTCAATACCTTCGATGAACTCTACGATCTGCACGAGGATCCGGGTGAACAGCGCAATATTTACGAGGAGATGGCCGAGAAAGATCCCGACCTGATCCGCGACCTCCGCCGTCGGATAGGACAACGGCATGGGGGGGCCAGTCCCTACGGCCAGCCGCGGGGGTAGCAGAACTCGCGGGTGGCGCTTGGCCGGCCCGAGCCTCTGAAACACTGGTCGCTGACCACGCTGCGGCAGAAACTGATGAAGATCGGGGCGAGGGTCGTCAGGCACGCCCACCTGTATCGTCTTTCAGATGGCGGAGGTGGCAAAATGCCGCTTCCCGTGAGCGGACTGGACTTTAGAACCGCTTCTGCGGGGCTGGTGTTCAGAACGCGGCCCAATGCGGTCGAATCTCTACGCATCGCGATGTGTGTAATCAATTGCGCGCCTCAAGTCCAGTTTCGCCCGCGGACGGCGGGCTCAGCTGAACTCGAGTCTCCGCGGGAGCTCTTCGCAGCGATACTGGGGCGGAGGCGGCGGTTTCTCCGCCGCCCCAGCATTAACCCAGTCCCAGAACTCTTGATCCGTGCGTGCAAAGTTTGCGCAGGATTATTACGTAAATCTCATATTAGCCCGTCTGAATTATAGATCTTTGAACGAAAACGATGACCTCCTCCGCCCCCGACGCAGGGGCGGGAGTGTGACCCCGAACCAAGTATACCTCCCAGGAAATGCCACCTCTCGCGCTCTTTGTTCTCAGAAATTTCGTCAATTTGGTGTTACCGCATTTTCCAACGGATCAGGAGTCCTGAGAACATCCCCAGAATGCATGTGGTCGTAAACGTCTGCTAACATTGTTAACATCAGAAATGAGAAATGATACGGAATTTTTTTTTTGCCACGGTCAATTATGTCAGGATATGAAAACAGATTGCCGTTTCGCACCATTGCGGACCGGGCTTTTCGGTGGGGAACCGGCCGGTTGGCGATTTTCGTTATAGCATTCATAGTGCTTTGGGTTTTCTGTGTTCCGTTACGGGCGGGGGAGAGCGCTGAGAAGAAACCAATCCCCGTCATTTTCGATACCGATATCGGCGAAGATATCGACGACCTCTGGGCGCTGGTCTACCTGGTGCGTTCGCCGGAGATCGACGTCAAACTCATCACCACCGGTTTCACGCTGCCGGTCAAGAAAGCGAAGATCGTCGCCAAAACGCTCGGTCGGATAGGCCGAACGGACATCCCAATCGGGGCCGGAGTCGGACGCCGAGATTATAATACGAATTACCGACCCTGGGTCGATGATTTCGATCTGAAAGACTACAAGGGGAAAGTCTACAAAGACGGTGTGGGAAAGCTTATTGAGACCGTCCATGCGGACAGAACCGGACGGCTCAAGATCATCGCCGTCGGGCCGATGCAGACGCTCGCCGGAGCGCTGAAGCGCGATCCGTCTATCGCCAAAAAGGCGGAACTGATCGCAATGGCCGGGAATTTCAGCCATCTGGACAAGAAAGATTCGGCTAAATTGCGCGCGGAAAGCAACGTAAGATGCAAAATCTCCGAAGCGCAAAAAGTCTTCGCGGCCAACTGGAAAAAGATCCTCATTGCGCCCGCCGAATCGTCCCGAAGAGTTCAGCTCTTCGACGAACGCTACAAACACGTGCGCCACAGTGACGATCCCGGAGCGAAGACGATCATGGAGGTGTATGATCTCTGGGAGGAAAATGCTAATTGGGCAAATTATGATACGAAAATTCAGAGTTCGCATTTGTACGACACCATGGCCGTCCACATGGCGTGGAACACTTCCCGGTTCAAAACAGAGCCTCTGCTGATGCGAATTACTGACGAGGGGCATACGGTCGTCGATAAGGAAAAGGGCCACCGCGTGTTTGCGGCCCGAAAATGGTCTGATGATGACGATTTGCGGCAGTTCAAAACCGAACTCGTGCGACGGATCGCCGGTTCCCTGCCCGGAACCGGAGTTCGGCTCGGGGTGGCCGATGTTACTGCCAGCATGAACCAGGAACGGGCCCGCAAAATTCTCCCCGGGGGAAAACTGCATCGCCAGAACAAAGCATGGTCGGCCAGGAGAACCGACAAAAAACCGCAGTGGTTCCAGCTTGAGCTGAGTCAGCTCGCCGAGGTGCGGATGCTCAAGATTGCCTTCGCCCATGGACGGCGCTGGCCGGAAAAAGTCGAGATCCGCACTTCCCTCGACGGCAACCAGTGGCAGACGCTCTTCGATGCGGCCAACAAGACGAAAACAAGTAAGTTCAAATCGTATAAGCTCAAACCGATTCGGGCTAAATACATCCGCGTGGTGGTCAAGGGCCACGGGACATGGCACGCGACGATTGTCAAAGGCGTGCGGGTGTACGGTTTTCGAGCGGAAAGGTCACCAAAAACCGCCCCGTGAGTCCAAACGATCGGAGAATGGGACACTGACGCCATGAACAGGGAAACAAACGGTCCGGAACGTGGGGTTCCCCCGAACCTTTTGTTCGTTTTCGCGGACCAGCTCGGGGCGGCGTATATGGGTTGTTACGGGCATCCGCAGGTGCAGACGCCTAATCTTGATCGTCTGGCCGGCCAATCTGTGTTTTTCCGAAACGCGTACACGGCAACGCCTTTGTGCACGCCGTTTCGCGGCACGCTGTTTACGGGGAGATACCCGGTGCAGACGGGGATCTGGCGCAACAGCTACCGTATCCCGGGTTCGGAGACCACGCTGGCGGAACTGTTCAACGAGGCCGGTTATGCGACAAGTTATGTGGGCAAATGGCATCTCGCGGGACCGCCCCGCAAGACGTGGGTGCCGCCGATTGAACGGGGCGGGTTCCAGGATTTCATCGGATGGGACTGCGGACACGTGCGGCATATCAACCAGGAGTATTTCGATGGCGACGATCCTGAAATCCTGAAGATGTCCGGACATGAAACCGATGCGATGACTGACATCGCTCGGGAGAGACTTCGTCGGTGTGCTGAAGGTGACAAGCCATTTTGCATGTTCGTATCCTACCAGGCGCCGCATCCATTCTGTGAGCCGCCGGATGAATACCTCGATTTGTACCGGGATCGTTCGCTTTCGTATCGCCCGACCGTCGACCACGATGCCCGCTTCACGGGCTACGGCGAAGAATCCGCCGAGATGCCTGTCAGGGAATGGACCGAGCGGTATTTTGGCGAGATCAGCCATCTCGATGCCGCCATCGGACGTCTGCTCGGGGAACTCGAGGGTCTGGGACTCGCCGACGACACCGCGGTTGTGTTCTCGTCGGATCACGGGGACATGGGCGGATGTCGTGGACTTTTCGAGAAAGCTGTACCGTACGAGGAAGCAAGCTGGATCCCCCTGATCGTGAGGTTGCCGGGACAGGAGAAGGGCCGGGAGACGGACGTGCTGTTTTCATCTGTCGACTTTTTGCCGACACTTCTCGGTCTGTGTGGATTGCCACCGGCCGGGTCAGCGGAAGGCGTCGATTACGCTCCTTTGCTGCGTTGTGAGGGTGATGCTGAAAGACGCGAGCATTTAATCATGCAGTTTGAAGGCTGGTCATGCATTCGGTGCGGGGATGACAAACTGACGCTTGATCCTGAAGGAACAATCCCGCGGGAGCTTTATCGTCTGAGCGACGCCCCGTTCGAGCAGACCAATCTCGTCGCAGAAGCCGAAGAGCAGCGAACCGTCGAAGAGCTTCAGGAAGCCTACTTGAGCTGGCTGGAGGATGCCCGGACCCGCGTCGGGAACGTCGCAGAGGCGTCCATGGTGTCGCCGGCGCTACGTGAATCGGATGCCGACGCACAAGGCGGCGGGAACAAGACAATCTGAGGAGAGGACGATACCCGGCGGACGGCAGGGACCGACGCTCTCGGCTGGCCCCGTGAAGAGTAAAAGGAGCCATTTGCGTTGATCAGAAATGCTGGAGTTGTTGAGAAGATGGTTTAGCCTCAAGAACCGGTTTTTCGCCCCATTGCCCCCCGCGCGGGCCGATTCGACACAACGATAAGGTCGCAGGCAAGATGGTACTATAACGGCACCCCCGCGCAGTGCCCGGCTACGAGACCCTGGCGTGTTCTGTATGACAGGCATCGTACGCCTTTAGCGTGCGTTACACTCACCCATTCAGGTCTAAATGTCATTGCGAGGCCTTCCGCGTAGCGGGACGCCGCGGCAATCTTGGTGTTGGGCTGAAAAAACGACGAGATTGCTTCGCCCATCTTACGATGGACTCGCAATGACTCATGAAGCGGTATCTCCGGGCTAAATACGTACATCCTGCCTGTCAGTGGTCTGGCTGCGAGGAGCAAAGTGTTCTTGTTGGCGGGCCTTCCTCCCCTGCACTTCTGCAAGATTTGTCCGCCTCAAGTCCAGTTTCGCCCGCCGTTGGCAGGCTCAGCTGAACTCGAGTCTGCAGGATACGCGGTCGAGAAGCGGGGCCTGAGTGCTTGAACGGGACCGTTGCAGAGGGTAAGCTCTGTATAAAGTTGCCTGTTTGATTCTGAGAAGAATAGGAGGACATTATGTATGATCTGGTTCGAGTGTCTCCTGAAGAGGCCGGTAGTGCTTGCGCTTGGTGCGGAAAAACCATACCCGACGGCGTGCCGGTCTTCGCTATGGGCGGCAAGTTGAGAGCCGGCGCCGATCTGTCTGAGTATGAGGGAGGGCGGTGTCCGCATGACGCTCGCCACCGAAGATCGTAGCGTTGTTGCTATTGTGCCGCCTCCGGACTCTGACGCTGCAAAGGAAGGCTACGATTTTATGTTCATGGTTTGTTCGCAAGACTGTGCGAGAGAACTCAAAGACGCAATGGAGGCTGAACAAGCTCTCGGCGATGCGCTTTTTGAGAATATCGATAGGATATCAGGTAACTGAGAGCTTCCCACCGGCAGATAAACGCCAATGAAGGTTACAAACATCGCGGGGAAGTGCTGGGGACATGCGGTTCAATGCAATATTGCTTTTTTAACCATATTTGGAGCAATCTCAATGACTGCGGCTGCGCAGGATTCACCCGTTAAAACGGTAGTGTTTCCCAGAGATGGGAGAACTGTCCATCGCATTCCCTCGATAGTCGTATCCACGCACGGCACAATTCTGGCCTTTGCTGATCGGCGGGTGGGTTCAAGGAGCGATTGGGGCCACCGTACGGACGTTGTTCTGCGGCGCAGCACGGATGACGGAGAAACGTGGCAGCCGGTGCAGACGCTTTTCGGCCAGGATTCCGTCTGCGCGCACGGAGGACCTGCGGTTGTGGATCGGCGGACGGGACGAGTCTTCAAGTTTTTCCGCAAAGCGCCAACGGCATTCAAGAATTCGGCTGAAATGGTCACGGCCATGGCCGACCGCCAGGAACATGCAAAATGGTGGGAGTGGGGCGCGGGGAACTACGTATGCAGGAGTGATGATGACGGCAAAACCTGGACTGAACCGAAGCGACTGAAGATAAATCATCCCGAGATCAAAGACTTGACTCAGGTCGGCAACGGCGTCCACGGAGTTCAACTTGACGACGGTACGCTGGTGATCCAGGGCGGCGGAGGCCTGCGCCCTCACCTGCAGCGCTGGGAAGACAACTCAAAGCTGTCTTTCTTGCTGTTGAACACGAACGGGGGTAAGACCTGGGAGATTGGTGCTCAGTGGTACGTTGCCGGTGCGATGAGGGAATTCGCTCTGGCGCCCCTTGCCGGCGGACGGCTCTATGTGAATCAGCGGGCACGGTCTTTTCGCCGCGTCGCGTGGCTGAAGGGAGTTCAAGACGAGACCGTCACCCAGCAGCCCGACAAAAACTTGATCGATCCGGGGTGTCACGCTGGTTTGGTCATGCTTCGTCAAGCCGTGGATGGCCAATCTGTCTTGCTGTTCAGCAACCCCCCGAATGTCAATCCTCATCCAGATGAATTTTATCCCGAAGGACGTTACGGTCTCGCCCTGCGTATGAGTTTGGACGAAGGCAAAACCTGGTCGCCGGCCAGGCAACTTGAGAAAGGGCTCTCCGCCTACAGCGATCTGGCCGAGGGCCGCGATGGCACAATTTACTGTCTTTATGAAACCGGCAAGTCATTCTACTCCGAAAATGTCACGGTGGCACGTTTTGGTATTGAGTGGTTACAGACGGAATAGGCCCTGAGGTCCTTTTCTCGCCGGATCAAGGCGGGTTGCATTTAGCCGGAGAAATAGAATGAGATGTGTCACAGAGCCTGAGAGGAATCTTCCTGTAATCGATGAAAAGGATGTCGCTGTGGTTGGCGCTGGACCGGCGGGGATCGGTGCCGCTATCGGTGCGGCTCGGGCCGGTGCGAGGACGCTCCTCCTGGAGCGATACGGATGTGTGGGCGGCAATATGACGGTGGGCGGTGTCCTCAATATCCGGCAGTACACGGACGATGAAAAACAGATTATAGGTGGTGTGGCAGCAGAACTTGCGGACCGGATCCGTGAAAGAGGCGGCACGCGCGAGACGCCGGCTGAGGGACGCTATGTGCGGCACGATCCGGAGATTACCAAGTATGTAGCCCAGGAGATGCTGCTGGAAGAAGGTGTGAAACTTCTTCTTCACACCGATTTCGCGGACGCTGTTGTCGAGAAGGACAAAGTGCAAGGTGTGGTTACGGAGAGCAAGTCAGGGCGGTCGGCGATTCTGGCAAACGCCACTGTGGATGCAACCGGCGATGGGGATGTGCTCTGGCAGGCGGGAGCATCTTTTGAGAAGGCGGATCGTAAGACGCTGCAACCGATGACCCTGACTTTTGTGATGGGCGGTGTTACTTGTTGGCCTGAACCAGGGACTCAGGAGCTCCGGGAAGCCGCTCAGGCTGAAATCGAGACCGGTACGTTTCCCATCGCTAAACCCCCTTCGCTTTTTCCCCTGAGACGCGAGGGCTGGGTGTATGCCAATGCTACCCGCATTCCGGGGGACCCCACGGACACTGAGGATCTGACAAACGGGGAAATCGAAGGCCGACGGCAGATGATGGCGTTGGTGGAATGGCTTCGCCAAAACGCGTCTGGGTACGAAAACGCTTTTGTGGTTCGAAGCGGCGCGCGAGTTGGTCCGCGCGAGAGCCGATGCCTCAACGGACTTTATACGCTGACGCGGGAGGACGTGCTGGCATACCGGCAGTTCGACGATACTATTGCTCTGGCCGCTTACGGTATCGACATCCATTATTCCGGTCAGGGCGGCGAGATGACCTGGCTTGAACCCGGTCGCTGCTACGGTATCCCATATCGATCTCTCGTGCCCGAACGTGTCGACGGACTGGTGGCATCGGGACGTTGCATCTCAGCGGATCGCGCTGCGATGGGTTCAGCACGGGTGATGGCGATCTGCATGGCCACGGGCCAGGCGGCCGGCGTGGCGGCTGCCCTCGCCGCCGAATCAGGACTCCTCCTGCGTGATCTGGACGCGGCTGATATCCGACAGACGCTCATCGGACAGGGGGCAATACTTTAGCTTCGGTCGATCGGCATTGAAAACGGCCATCAAAACCACCGTCCCATCATTTCTTCTGTCGGCCATTTGTTTTCGGAGGCAAACGCGCATTGTTCTATTTTCGCATCGGATGCCGCGCAGCGATTGCGGTTGCGAGAAGTTTCTACCAGAATGTTATAATGATCGGGCACTTGATACCGCATTTTCAGGAGGCGATTCGTGGCAGAGCGGAACTTTTCGATGATTGAATATTTCAACCGGTTGGCAGCGGAACATGTTCCCGAGATGTCTTTCCAGGGAGAGACCGAACAGGACTGGCGCGACTGGCGGGAAAAGGGGTTTCCGAAACTGAAAGAGCTGCTCGGCT
>JAGXLK010000470.1 GCA_018334735.1 Planctomycetota bacterium
GAAGGGCTTTATGTGGATCAGCATATGCAATGGAATTTGCGATGGAAAGCTGCTGAAATTGGTGCTCAGCGACGCATATTTCATTCGCAGTGCCATTCGCAAGATGTAAATTTATGAGGGGCGGACAGCGCGAACTTTACCAGGAAAATGATATCTCCCCCCCGGAAACTGTATAATTACGGTTTGAAAAACAAGTCCGGGGCGGATCAAAGAATCCGCAGCATGCGAATGGAGGCTCTCATGTGGATAGACCGGTGAAAACTCTCTGTATTATAGCTTTTTGCCGGAGCTGAGAATGCTGAAGGTTTTAGCTCTTGTTTTTGCTGTGATATAGTCGGGCTTAACGGCTAATTGCGCACTTTGCAGAAAGGGAGTTAAAGCAACCAGATGCCCTACAAGGTGAAGCGATGCGTTTTGTGAAGCGAACTATCTTTGTATTAATAGCTTTGGGAACCGCGGTGCTGCTTCTTCTGGCGGGATTGTTACGTAATCCCATGTGGGCCATATCTTCGGGGGCAGGGGCCGGTGTGGGACTGTTTATTCTGGCGGTAAGCCTGCTTTTACGATCGATGGAGGGGGGGCCGGATGCAAAAGAGATCCACAAGCGTATAAACCAGGGTCAGCTTGATCGCATTCGTGAACTGATCCAGAAAAAAACTCGTCTTTTATCAGCCGCTGATGAGCATGGAGGTACTCCTCTTCACCGGGCGGCGCTGGAAGGACAGGTGGAGATATGCCGTTTTCTGATTGAGAAAAAGGCCGATGTCGCCGCTCGCGAGTCTTTATTCGGTTTTACCCCATTGCATATGGCAGCCTGCCGGGGACATACACCAACCGTTGCGGCCATGCATCCGGAGATGACGCGTTGTCACTGGGAATCAGGAGCAGCGGGGAGTGAGAATGCCGAAGTGGCTGAAATTCTGCTGCAAGCTGGAGCCGATCCGAATGTGCGAGCTGGATTCCGCCGAACGGCACTCCATCTTGCAGCACTGTCCGGGGATTCAGAAACCGTGATGTCATTACTGAAAAGGGGGGTGAAAGTCCAGCCAACCGATGGGTTGGATTTTACCCCCCTGCACTATGCTGCTTACGGAAACCACGGTGAGGCAGCCCAGTTGATACTGGAAGCGGGCGCCGATCCAAATACCCGGGCCGATTGCGGTTTTGCTCCCCTCCACACGGCAGCGGAACGAAATTCTACCGAAGTGGCTCGGATGCTCCTGGAACAGGGCGCGAGTGTCAATTTGTTAACCGATCACAGCTGTACGCCAGTCACACTGGCGGCGAGAAGGGGCCATGAGGAGCTCGTGGAATTATTGCGAAAATACGGCGGCAAAGCTAAAATAGCCAGTGAGAACTGAAAAACGTATCCTGGCTCATCAGAGCGGGAGATAGACCTCCTTCCTTTAATAATTTCTTGCAGGTGTTTTCCTATCTATTTGTGAGTTCTCCTCATGACTGGCAGAAAAACACGAGAGCGATTAGAATACCGCCAGCCCGCAGATGTGAATCCGCCTGATGGTAAAAAGAGCAATGGTCGACACGTTTTTTAGCGCGAAAGATATCTCCAAGGAATTTTCTGGCAAACGTGTCCTTGATGGGGTTAATGTATCGCTCACTGAGGGCGAAGTGCTTGGACTTATAGGCGAAAATGGGGCAGGGAAATCAACGCTTCTCAAAATCATCAGTGGCATCTACCAACCAACTGAGGGGGAAATTCTTATAGAGGGACGGCCATTTGACATCGCTTCGCCATTGGTAGCACGGCGGCTGGGTATCACAATGATTCCTCAGGAATTCAATCTTGTGGACACATTGCGGGTTTACGAGAATGTGTTTCTGGGGCAGGAGCAAACGCTTGGGCCAATTCTCAAACGACGTGATATGATCGCCAGCACCAGAGAACTGCTTCAAGAACTCAATGCAGATATCTCACCCACGAGAGTGACCAGAAGCCTGAGCGTTGCTCAAAAACAGATGGTGGAGATTGCCAAAGCCCTCGTGCATGAATCCCGCCTGCTGATTATGGACGAACCTACAACGGCCGTCACAGAGCGGGAAATTGAAGTGCTTTTCCGGGTAATTCGGGATTTAAGTGAGAAGGGCGTCACGGTCATTTTCGTCTCGCATAAGCTTGGCGAAATAAAAGAACTTTGCGAAAGGGTCCTCGTTCTGAGAGACGGCAAGCAGGTGGGGCTTGACGAGACATGTCATTTAAACGAACGAAAAATGGCCGAGATGATGGTGGGCAGAGAACTGAGCGAAGTCTTTCCAAACAAAGTGCCGAGCATGCAACAAACGAAACTGGAGGTTAAGAGTCTGAGCGTTCGTGGCGTTATTCATGATATCAGTTTCGACGTAAAAAAAGGCGAAATTCTGGGTATAGCAGGATTGGTCGGAGCCGGACGTACGGAACTGGCGGAAGCTATTGTAGGACTTCGCAAGAAATCGGCGGGCGAGATTTATATCGACGGTGAGCGGTGTCGAATAAAAAAACTTGCAGACGCTGTTCGGCACGGGCTGGCTTATCTGTCGGAGGACCGTCAGGGGAAAGGCATACTTCGTGGATTCGCGTTGCCAGCCAACATTTCGCTGATTTCGCTGGCGCAGTACTCTCGGTGGGGATTTGTGGATAAAACCTCTGAAAGGGCCAGTGCTCAAGAGCATGTCGAAAAATTTAACATAAGGGCCCCATCTCTTGGCGCCAAACTCCGGTATCTGAGCGGTGGTAACCAGCAAAAGGCCTATCTGGCAAAATGGATGGATACCGAACCGCGCATCTTGATTCTGGATGAACCGACCCGGGGGATCGACGTTCAGGCGAAACGAGAGATATATCGGTTTATCCACGATCTTACCAATTCGGGAATTGGCTGCGTCGTGATTTCGTCCGAGCTTGAAGAAATAATCGGTATGTGCGGCCGGGTTCTTGTGATGCGTGAGGGGAAGGCTGCCGGCATACTTGATTCCGACAAAATTTCGGAAGAACAAATCATGTATCTTGCAACAGGTGTTGAAGGTGCAACGGTGAGCGGCGGATCATACAACGTCGATTGAGGTATTCGTCAATGGAATTGCAGAAAGCACGTGACTTTGATTATACGAAGATCGCACCTTTTGTAGCTCTTGCGGTTCTGATTGCTGTTTCTGCGGTCATGAGCGAGCATTTCTTGAAACCTCAGAATCTCCTCAATGTACTTCGGCAGGTGTCGTTCACTGGCGTGATAGCGCTGGGGATGACCTTCGTCATTATAGGGGGAGGTATCGATCTGTCCGTGGGATCGGCTGTTGCCTTCGCGGGGGCGATTGGCCTGATGGCGATGAATTCTGTTGGAGACGGCGTACTGGCGGTTCTGGCAGGCATCGGAGCAGCTGTTGGAGTGGGAAGCGCCTGTGGTGCGTTCAACGGAATACTCGTGGCGAAAGGCAGAGTTGCTCCGTTCATTGCTACGCTCGGGACGATGTCCATTTTCCGCTCCCTGACGCTTCATATCTGTCAAGCTGGGGAGGTGCGCGCGAATAACGCTTTGTTCCAGAAACTTGGTGCGGGAACTTTCCTCTGGGTTCCGGTCCCCGCGTGGGCCTTCCTTATTCTGGCGGTCCTTTTTCACAT
>JAGXLK010000471.1 GCA_018334735.1 Planctomycetota bacterium
GCTGGCGAGAAATCGGATCGTCGCACTTTCTGCTTCCACGTTAGACGCAAAATCGGGAATGTAGAAGATCAATTTCGTGTCTGGCTGCATTGTATCGCCGATGAAACTGCTCAACTCAAACGGTGTGTTTTTACTGTGCGGTAGCTGGATCGCCGGCGAACAAAATGCCCGTGAAATGGAAACCTTCTGGCCCGCGGGTGCGGGTCGTATAGGCGTTTCAGAACAAACCAGCGAGATACTTCGTTCAACCGGTTTTTCGTCGATTCCCTCGATGCGTTCCGAGATAAAATTCTTATCCGCGGGCGGCCATCCCAGAAGGAAAAGGCGCTCGCTCCAGGGAGTAAAATGCTGTCGCCGCGCGGGCGTGAAGAGATGTTTGACGATAGATTTGCGCGTCATTCCGCGTCCGCCAAACATCGCATTCGTATCGATTGCCTCTTCGGTCTCTTCTTTTCTACGGCCCCGGAGGTTTCTGTAAATTTCGTCACGCCTCGGCGCAACCAACAGCCGTTTCCCGACATTGGCGTCCGACAACGTCACAGGCGTGCTTCCCTCACGCGGCAGATCGCCCACTTCAAATGGGTATGAATTGACAACGAACCGACAGTTACGGAGATCCAGAGGAGTATGGTTTGTAATCGTCCCGGTAACTCCCTCCGGTCCCAATTGCAGCTCGGTGGCGATGCCCTTCCCGAGATCGACGACGGAATCAACCACATACCGCGGCATCGCCCCACCCTCAATTTTGAGGTTACGTGCGCGAAAGGTAGGGGCAACATCGATAAAATCTGTTGAGACCTCGCCTCCGGCCTTCTTTTTCTCGCCGATAGTCGTGAACAGGACGCCTTCATCCCCCGCCACCATTTCCCCACGAAGAGTATCCACCGTATGAACACCAAGCACACCGCTGCGAAACGCTTTTGGGGAACCGGAACTCGTTGAGAGAACAGCAATTTCATTCAGGGAGAGACCGACTTTCTTATGATAAGACAAGCCGACGAAATACGAGGCCACGCCGATCCCGATACCGGCCGGGATAATTACAGCCCACGCCAGTTCCGTCCGTTTTTTCAGATGAGCCACCAGCAACGAGATGGAGGCAACGAGAAAGAAACTTCCAAGCGTAGCGATCACAAAGCTGGGCGGAGCAACTTCCGCACCAGCTACTTCGTCGACCATATCAGGCCCCTTTTGCAACAAACCGCTTTGCGCAAAGGGTTTAAGCCGTTCGTGGCGGCGAAGGATGCGCGACAAAATGGCGCCACGTTGTTCCCACTGATCCAGAGCCTGACCCGGAAAAGCAAAAAAATAAACGGCTCCCATCCCCACCTGTTTCTTCACGAGCATCGGCCGATTGCCATCAGAAAGCAACAATTCCCCATCCGCAAGCTCCGTCTCGAGCACGTTCACATACATCGGTTCCCCGTCTGGATAGGCGGCCGTCTCCGGTCCCTTCAACGTCACATCCCACGAGCCATAATCGCCTTCCAAATGGAGCTTGTTCTGTTTGCGCATACCGAGGATGTTCACCGGCAGCCACTCTGAAATCCTGGAATTCCTCAGCGATTCCCATTGAGCACCGGGAAAAAGTAGAAGCACGCCCCCACTCAGCAGCCACGTATCGAGCGCCTGCGCCTGGCTCGGACGCCATTCCGCATAATCGAGATCGCCCAAAGCTACCGCGCTCATGCTATCGAGCCCGGCCCAGTGGTCCGGGAATTTCCGCAATCGGGTGCCGAGTGTGGCCGGGCGCCTCACATTGGCCGGCAGACTCGTGAAAGAAGGTGAGAAAACCGGCCCCTGCCCTTCCTCACCTTCTTCCTCCTTCGTGCCCTCAGAAGATTTCTCTCCCGGCAATTTCAGCTCGGAAGACGTAGAACGGGACTGACGACGAGCCAGATAAAGATTCAACTTTGGAAGCATCCGATCCCGGTCCAGCGAGAGTACCAACAGCCGCGTCCATGAAAGCACGTTCGACCATTCTTTTCCTGAAGAAACCACCCGGCCATCTTTTGTCATCAGCTTCCCCTCATAGGCCTTTTCCTTGCCAAGCTGGCAATAAAACCAGAGAGAGCGTTCGCAGTTCGCCGGGAGATACAAATGCTTGCGGTAGTTGACTTCGTCCTGGCCTTCCCCGACAGTCAAAACCGCGTCAAGATTGATTGATTCATCCCCCTCGTTCTCGACATTCAAAATAACAGTGGTCCACTGCCGATAAATATACGCGTGCCCCAATGCGTAGCCATGCACGAACTTGGGCTTGGGCTTTGCGTAAAGATATCCAGCGGACAAAATGAGCGCGATCAGGGCAATTGCGGGAAGCTTGCGCCGATGAAGCATAAAAGGCAACCTCCATAGGGCGGGATTTAACCCATGCTTATATCAAATAACCGGTATCCTGTCAAAATGCTGACACCGTGCCTTTTACAAAAATTGGATTCCACTGTAAAATATTCTGCAGTTTATTTGGTAGGCACAGGCCGATGGTCCTGAACGCTTTGGTATTGTTGCGCAGCTTACTTTTCAATGTGCTGCAAATTGTAGCACGATCCGGATCAGAAAACACAAATTAGATTCAGCCCGGGCGGAACACATTCGCCCGGAGGCTAATCCGGGAGTTGAGCTTGCTTACAATATCAAGCATGACGGATCGGGAGGCTTTCCGCAACCTTTGAGGAGTGGCAATGGCCAAGAAAAATGAGGAGACGGAACGCAAAAAAGCTCTTGATAGAACCGTACAGCAACTTGAAAAACAGTACGGTAAGGGAACAATTCAGACTCTTGGTGACGCGGAAACACGAGTAGGAGTTGACGCGATACCGACCGGGTCGCTCGCGCTGGATCTTGCTCTGGGTATCGGCGGGGTCCCGCGAGGACGGGTGATTGAAGTCTACGGCCCGGAAGCATCAGGTAAAACTACACTCGCCCTCCAGATTGTCTCACAAGCCCAGAAAGCCGGAGGAATAGCCGCGTTTGTCGATGCCGAGCACGCTCTGGACCCGGAATATGCCGAGAACCTGGGCGTCGACATGGAGAACCTGCTCATCCACCAACCCGATGCGGCGGAACAAGCCCTTGATGTCCTGGAATCCCTCGTGCGTAGCAACGCCCTTGACATCGTGGTCGTCGATTCAGTGGCCGCCCTTGTACCGCGCGAAGAAGTCGAAGGCGAGATGGGCGATCAGACAATCGGGCTTCAGGCGCGTCTAATGTCCCGGGCACTCAGGAAACTGGCTTCTGCTATTTCGAAGTCGCGCACGACCGTGTTGTTCATCAACCAAATCCGCATGAAGATCGGGGTTATGTTCGGCTCACCCGAAACTACCCCCGGCGGCAGAGCGCTCAAATTCTACAGCGCCGTCCGTATCGAAATACGGCGCATCGGCAGCCTGAAAGACGGCAACGAAACAGTCGGAAATCGCGTCCGATTGAAAGTGGCTAAAAACAAAGTCGCCCCCCCGTTCAAGCGCTGTGAAGCCGACTTGCTTTTCCGCTGCGGCCTGTCTCGCGAAGGCGATTTGCTCGAACTTGGAGAAGAATCCGGCATCATCGACAAGGCGGGCTCCTGGTATTCTTACGGCGACATGAAACTGGGCCAGGGACGGGAAAAC
>JAGXLK010000472.1 GCA_018334735.1 Planctomycetota bacterium
CGGCCGGCCCACGTGGCATCATCACTTGAGCCTGGATCGAGCGTATCCTCGAAACCATCGTCGTCCCATAATTCCTGCACCACGATACCCCCCAGCCCGAGTGTCAGACCGTCGATAATCTCACCCGACTCCCAGTTGGGGATAAGGTATATCCAACCCGCATCGCCCTCATCTACTTGTTCAATATCCTGATACCGGATCCTGAGTCCGATTTGCCCGCCCAGATGCCCTTCGTCCAGAAACCTCACTCCGGTTTGGGGGGAGAAAAGTTCCTCACGCTCACTTTCACCCGCCAGGCCTACAACACACATGCCCAGCGACATCGCCAAAACGACAACCACAAACCTCTTCATCCTGCTTCCTCCTTACTCTGGCCAGAAAACCTCTTCGCCGCACTCCGTGATTGCGATCACAATCACGCTGTCACAATTTAACAGGATCCTCACAATTTTGTCAAACAGAATTAACACATTTTCTATTTTTTGCTTTTCAGGCTCCTCAGCCTGTCTGGGCTCAGAAAAGGTGCTTTTTGTTCGGAGCGCTTGCTTCTGCAGAACGGATTCCTCGTCAGTATTCGTTCAAGTAGTTAGGCCGCGAAATGACCAGGGACCGACCAACTTGACGCCCCCCTGAATTTATGCTTTACTGGGTGTTTCGCCTGCAGCGGCAGGCGGGACAATTTGCGCTTGGACAACGGAAAAAGGTCCCCCATCCGGCAAGCAAGATGTAATGTAATGCGGACCCATTCCTACCTGGAGGAAGAGGATGCACGCAACGATTCAGAAGCCGTTAGAAGAAATACTGGACTCCCTGGAAGAGGGAGAGAAACTTTTTGTCGTGGGTTGCGGCAACTGTGCCGCCAAAGCAAAGTCCGGAGGAGAACCGGAGACCGAAGCAATGGCCGAACGTCTCAGCAGAGAAGGCGTCGATGTGGTCGGATGGGCGGTCCCCCCTGATGGAGGATCCTTGTGCAAACTTTCGGCCACCGAAGAACTTCTCAATGAGGCACACGGCGAAGAAACAGAGAATGCGGATTCCTTCCTGGTTCTTGCCTGCGGGCAAGGGATTCACACCGTGATTGATGCCACTGAAGGCAATATGGTTCACGCGGGTTGCAACACAATATTCGGCGGAGAAACGACCAGTGAGAGCTTCATAACCGAATACTGTTCCCTCTGCGGCGAATGTTTGGTTGAAGCCACTGGCGGCCTCTGCCCCCTGACCCTCTGCTCAAAATCCCTGCTCAATGGGCCCTGTGGCGGTGCAACTGATGGCAAGTGCGAGATCTCACCGGATCGTGATTGTGGGTGGCATCTGATCTTTGAAAGACTCAAAGAACTGGATCGAACAGACCTTATGATGAAATATCAACCCCCCAAAAATTGGCTCAGATCTTCTGGGCCCAGAAGTCTCTCGATGTCCGGCCGCCGAGCCGATTTCACGTATGCCGGACACACCGTATCAGCCTGGTCCGGCACGGAAGAACCTCCTGAAGACATCGCGAAAGGAGGCGAAGAATGAAACTCGCAGATCTGTTCGAACAGAAAGATTTCGTCGTCAGCGGTGAAGTTGGTCCTGTGAAAGGTAGCGATCCTTCAGAGGCGATCGAAGGCGCGAAAGTCATGGAAGCCTCAGTCGATGTCGTCAACGTCACCGACAACCAGAGTGCCGTAATGCGACTTGGTTCACTGGCTGTTTCTCATCTTCTGAAAAATGAGGGAATTGAACCCGTATTTCAGCTGACCTGTCGGGACCGCAATCGGATTGCCCTGCAGTCCGATTTGCTTTCAGCTGCCGCGCTTGGTATCGAAAACACTTTGTTGCTCACCGGTGACCACATGGTCCTGGGCGATCATCCTCAGGCGAAGAAAGTTTTTGATCTCGATTCGGTTCAGTTGCTCGCCGCAGCGAAAGGTCTGAACGAAGGCCGTGACCTGGAAGATCACGAGCTCGAAGGAACGCCCGACTTGTGTCTGGGTGCCGTTGTGAACCCCGGTTCTGACGAGGTCGAAACGCAACTGATCAAAATGCAGAAGAAAATTGATGCGGGCGCGGAATTCTTCCAGACTCAGGCCGTTTACGATGCCGACCTGTTCGCCAGATTCATGGAGAGCGCCGCGGAATTTGGTGCTCCTGTTATGGTCGGTATTGTTCCGCTCAAATCGGCAGGCATGGCGCGGTATATGACTCAGAATGTTGCCGGTGTCAATGTACCGGACGAAATGGTGCAACGGATGAAAGATACAGCCAAACCCGACCGCAAAAAAGTATCTGCAGAGATGTCAGCGGATCTGGTTCGGAAGATGAAAGATGCCTGTGATGGTGTTCACATCATGCCCCTGGGTTGGGACGATATAGTGCCGGATATTGTCCAGGGTGCTGGAGTAGAATAAGCGGTCTAAAACGTTTGTTTGCACAACCTTGCCGAAGCGGCTCAAAACACAAGAGTCGCTTTGGCTTCTTACACGCGCGAAAGCTTAAAAAGATGTCGCGTGTGCCTTCTTAAATGTTGACAATATCAGGCAGTCCTGTGTATAATGCATGTTTATGGCGGGGTAGCTCAGCTGGCTAGAGCGGAGGATTCATAAGCCTCAGGCCGTGGGTTCGAGTCCCACCCCCGCTACCACATCCGCTCCTCATACTGTCTGACCGCACCAAAGGCGGTTATGCATTGCACAGCTTAGACGTCGTTAACAGACCTCAAGGCATCTGGCAAGCAGCTCACTGCGCGCTTCCTGTCCTCTCTAACACAGTTCAGCTCACCAGCTTTCACAGGGAATTACCGGACCATGAAAATATCATTAATTGAGCCTCGCTCACCCGATTACCACGTTTACAGTGGCTTGGCAATCCCTCGACTCGGTCTTCCAATTCTCGGAACAATTCTTGAACAAAAGGGGCACGATGTTACGATCTACATCGAAGATTTGCTTGAGTTCAACACAAAACGTGCCTGGGACATTTTTAAAAGCGACCTTGTAGGAATTTCACTCACCTCGTCGACAGCACCGCGCGGATATGCTATGGCCAAGCTTTTGAAATTGAAAGGCATTCCCGTCGTATTCGGCGGACCTCACGCGACTTTTATGCCTGAGGAAGGGGTGGAATTTGCGGACTATGTTCTGAGAGGAGAGGCAGAAGAAACGCTCCCCGCTCTGGTAAACGCCCTGGAGACCGACGGTAACCTCTCCGAAATTCCGAATCTGGTTTATCGGGAGGGTGACGAAAAAATACACAACCAACGCCAGCCGTTGAGCCGCGAACTCGATGCGGTCCCTATTCCCGATCTTTCACTTATTGAAGGCCAAGAAAAGATGAAGATCATCCCTGCGGTTACAACCCGGGGATGCCCCCACAATTGCACATTCTGTTGCGTGTCGGAAATGTTCGGTCGTCGATACCGAATGGCAGGCATAGACCGAATCGTAGAAGAAGCAAAAGCATGGGAAGGGAAAAATGTTTTCATCTGCGACGACAATTTCACCGCCGTTCCGAGTCGCACAAAAGAATTGCTTGACAAGCTTCTGACCCTGGACCGCCTTCCCAATCGCTGGTATGCACAGGTTCGCGCCGATATCTGGCGCGATAAAGAGCTGATGGATCTGTTG
>JAGXLK010000473.1 GCA_018334735.1 Planctomycetota bacterium
ATCGACCATGCTGGGTCTTGTGCCCCGTTTTGCCAGCAGCGGTGAAAGGCAAACAGACAAAGGACTTATAGGAGCCGGAAGGGAGAGTCTGCGCTCAATGCTGGTGGATGCGGCCTGGCAGTGGGTAGGTAGGGAGCAAGCGGCGCGCAAAACATTTGGAAGACTGGTGGGTAATACTGGCTGCAAGCAGAAAGGGATCGTGGGGATAGCCCGGAAGCTTTGCGTGAACCTGTGGTGTATGCTCACGCGGAGGGAGCCGTACCGTCCGGGAGGATAACACAGAGACTTCCCTCTGTGAGGGTAAGACGATTAAGAACTCAGATAGTAAACGATAGGATTTGGATTGAGGCCGCCTCCAAGAAAAATTTGCGCGATTCGATCAGGAAGGCAGGGAACTTTGGGGATGACCACGTCCCGGGGCTCTGGTCGCACGAACACGCCCGTAGTTTCTCGGCTCCCCGATGTTTCCGTAGGATAGCTTACCTTCTGCCATAGAGCACGAATAGGAGCATAACGGACCTGCCTCCAGAGACGACTCGCAGGATTTAGATTTGGGTTTGGGTCTCAGAGGAGTCAAAACGAAACAAAAGAAACGACGGTAGCCAGGGAACAAACAACTGGCGGTCCCCGAGCTGGCCGAAAAAGAGCGGTGGCCGCTTCACAGGGAAGGTATGTATCAGCGGATAATGTTCGCTTGAAGACCGGACACTGGCTAACTTGTACGCATTAAAAGAGAAACAACAGAAACAGGATGGAACGACCTTTAAGCCTTGAAAAAAGGCCTCATAGGAGCCCTGGGCGATCCCGGGCCGTTTGGGGGGGAGCCCGGGGTTAGCGGTTCGGGGGACGTGCCGGCGGAACGCACGAACAGTGTTCGCCGCGGCAAGCTTGCCGCGCTCGCCTCCGGCGAGGCGCTCCGTTTCCTTCGGCTGCTTCCCAATGATAACCCGGGGCTCGTTCGGCCAAACAACGGCCTCATGTCGCCCCGGGCTACCTCTGCCACGCCCGCTCCGCGGGCTTACCGACAGCACCAACGCTCAACGGGACCCGAAGGGCCGGATGAGAGAATAAATGCCTCCCGAAGTTCGGCATGGACCCGTTTGGGTCGAACTTCTCACCGCACCTTGCATCTGAACTGCCGATGACCGGCCGAACGCACAAAATCAAATGGACCGGACCACCGGGTGCCAGCCTACCATTCACCGCCCATCTTGAATTTCTCATGAACATTCTCGTCAAAACGCGCCGCCGCCTCCCTCAACGTCTCGCAAATCTCCTCCTGCGCTTGCCCCTCGCTCCGGCGCGCAGCCGGGATCAGAGTCTCGCATTCGTTGCGGTCCATGAATTGCGTCGCCTCAAGCAATCCATCCGCTTCCTCCGGTTCGATCGTCAAAAACCCGTGACGATCGGCGTGAATCAACTGTCCCGGAGCAATAGTCGTCCCGAAAACATCGACCTCGCAGTCCCATCGCACCGGCCAGTTATGCGCATGCCCGACGCACGGGCGGCGTGCGAGCGCTTTGAAACCCAGAGTTTCCATCTCATCGAGATCCCGCACCCCACCGTCCGTGATCGTCCCCACACAGCCCAGCGCCCGGTGGATGCTGCTGTTGACCTCGCCCCAGAACGACCCCACCACTTCCGGTTTATCAAGGTCCTGAACCACCACGATCTTCGGGGATGGCGCTCCAGCCACGTAGCGACGATACTGGTCCCAGGCCTCCGGGTTGGATTTCGGATGTTCGGGGTTGCTCGGCTCGATCAGCACGGTCACGGCGAATCCAACCATAGAACCCGCCTGCGGTCGGAAATCGCGCACTTCTTCCGTGTTGAACGCTCCGCGGGCAGGATCACGTTCGGTAATTTGCTCCCAGCCGTTGTAGACCGAGGGCGTATCCCACCGGCCAAGCTGCAACAAATCTGCATCTGTCAGACTATATTTCCGCGCATTCTGTTCCGTCATCGGATTGTCCCTTTTGCATAGAAATAATGAAACTGCACCTTAACAGATCGCCAGTGTCTCGCGAAAGTGCCTTTGGGGCTTTCAGCCGCTGATCCCAGCGCGTCAGCTCTGGAATTGGACATTACCGAGGCCTGCTGCCCGGTGATTGGGCCGGGAAACCAACGCAGAACCCCGACGGTTCATGGGGGCTCGACGACGAAAGCATGGACGTAGACTGGGTACGGGTGTACAAACTGAAAGGGGATGATTGAATCCAACCATAATTTCCAGAAGCCCCGCCCCTTCGGGGCTTCTGGATTGGGGGTCCCCTCTTACCCCGGAGCTTGCGCGCCAAAAGGCGGCGCGACTGCGCACCGGGCTAACCCTGCGTCGCCCCCTTTGGGAGCTTTTATGTTGTGGGTGCCGATCTGACCCGGAGGTTGCGCGCCAAACGGCGGCCGCCTGCGCCCCTTCTTTGAGCACGCCCTCACCGAAAAAATCCATGTGTTCGGTTTCTCAGTCCACTGCCATTTTCACCAATTCCAACAGATCGCCGACATCCGCCGTCGCCAGGCAGGTTACGGTGTCGGCCGAGCCGTAGTAGATCTTGACCTCGCCCGATGGTTCCAGAATCATCCCTCCGGGGAAAATCACGTTGTTGCGGTAGCCGCCGGATACCTCGTATTCCGCCTCCGGCGCCAGGAGCGGTTCTTTGTAGAGCCCGATCACGCGGGAAGGATCCTCCAGGTCCAGCAACATCAGCCCCGCGGTGTAGCGCTTCTTCCAGGCCTGCCCCCAGCCGTTCTTGCCACGATCCGGATCGGTATCGACCGCGTGGAAGGTCGTCAGCCAACCTTCATCGGTCCGCACAGGCGGGGCCGCAGGACCGGTTTTAGTATTGGCATACGGCACATCCTCGACGGGAAGTATCAGGGATGAATTCCCCCAGTATTTGAGGTCGGGGGAATCGCTCAGCCACGTGTCGAACCGTTCCTGCCAGCCCCGGCTGTAGACGGGGAACGGGCGTTCAAGCCGCACGTATTTGCCGCCGATTTTCTCCGGAAAAAGAACCATGTTCCGGTTATCCGGCACGCTCATGCTCAAAATCTCGAAATCCTCAAAATCGTCGGTCCTCGCGATCCCACCCCGCACACCGTGGTTGGTATCGACCGCAAAACACATGTAGCAACGACCGTCCAGAACGGTCAGACGCGGATCGTAAGCACGCCTGATCTCATCGTCGTGGAGCTGAAAACAGGGCTCGGACTCGACCTCCCAGTGCACGCCGTCGTCGCTGAACGCAAGACCCAGGTTGGTTCCTTCCAGAGTCTGGTCCTCCCACGAACCGTAATCATTGCGGAAAACCATGACGTAACGACCCTCGTATTTCGTCACCCCGGCATTGAAAACCAGAGTGGCGTGGTAAGGGACGTCGTGGCGGGTGAGAACGGGGTTTTCGGGGTGACGCTGGATGATGGCGCTCGAACTCAAAGGGCCGATTTTCTCTTCTGTCACGGCGGGTTTCCTCCTGAGATTTGCCGGTGCCGGCGGAATTAATTCGTCGCGAATAGGGATTATACAGGGAGAACCACTCGGTTTGAAATTGGCTCACCGGCCTGGCCCGGATTTTACGGATAATTGGAAGCCATTCTTACCAAATCAGGGT
>JAGXLK010000474.1 GCA_018334735.1 Planctomycetota bacterium
AATGGCTTCCAATTATCCGTAAAATCCGGCCTAGTCAATCCGTTCCCGTACTATTTCGCATAGGCTGTCAAGATTCCGGACCTCTGAATCTGTTACGTTGTCTCTGTTTGCCTCGTGGAAGTGATGTGGATAGGATTCAAGTTCAGGCCAGTGAGGTGCGTTATCCCATCGCCCGAGAAAATCACCAGAATCGGACTCCCAATGATAAGAATATTTTCTGGTACCGTCATAGAATCGGTAATCCCTGATGTGCAAATTGCTACCATCACGAAGATGTAAAATGGCTATCAGTTCATGAGACCCCACCTCATGTCGGAATCGCTCGACCGTTACATCCAGGATGAGATCGCTATAACGTTTCTTGATCTCGAGGAGCATTACTTAAGCTCCTTGAGCTTTGTCTGCCAGTATTCCAGGCTGTCGCGAGCAAAACGCCATGCCAGGAGGTCGTCTTCGAGTTCGAAGTCTTCCTCGCCCGTTTGCTCTTCAATTGTTCTTTTAAGTTTGTCAAAGGAGGCACCATATTTCTTCCTGAAACGTTCCACTTCAGCCCGGTATTCACTGACTTTCGACTCGGCCTGTAAATAGACCATTTCTCGCCCGGCATCTTCCAGACTGCTGTAATGCAGAGTCGAAAGCACTTCGTTGTCGACCGTATTTGTTTTATCTTGATCCATCGAAATCCTCCGCCAAAACATTGCTAACGTACTCCCACAGACAAGATATTTCTTTTTTCACCCAGACGCAAATGGATTGGAGGCATACGCTTATTGGAATTAATAGGCGCAAAAGCAATGAATTCTGGCGGCTCGCTCCACTTTGGCCACAACATGTCCCCGGGTGGAAAGTTTTCTTTCGGTTGGCGCAGTCCCAAACCGAAGAACAAACTTGAAGAAAAATTCTGAATTCCTTTGGAAGAAAGTCCAATGACAGAAGCAATTGATATCGGATCACGACGAGAACTTTTTGTAGACGATTATCTGATCGAACGCATGGAGGAGGGACTCAGCCTCCAACTGCATCACCCGGTCCCTCGGGGAATTGTCCTTAGAATGGACCGTCCCTGGGAAGGAAATATGTGCGGTTTTATTACGGTGATGGAAGACGACGACCGGTTTCGCATGTATTACAAAGGACACAAGCAGAATCTGGAGGCCGGCACCGATTCTAACGGCCACATGGTGGAAGCGCATCCCCTCAACGTGTGCTATGCCGAAAGTCGGGACGGTGTCAACTGGCAGCGTCCGGAACTGGGACTGATCGAGTTTGACGGAACAACCGCGAACAACATCATCACCGAAGGTTTCGGATCGGAACAAAAAGGGGTTCATGGTTTCGCACCTTTTAAAGACCCCAATCCGGCGGCCTCCGGGGACGCACGCTATAAAGCTGTCGGGGCCGTTCGGCGTGCCTGCAGCGACGGTCTCTACGCGATGGGATCGACGGACGGCTTGAAGTGGTCGCTGTTGTCGGAAGAGCCGATACTGGAACAGGGAAAAGACGGCAAATTCGACTCACAGAATCTGGCTTTCTGGGACCCGGTTCGGGAACAGTACCGGGCTTACGTCCGACAGGGCGGACCCGCCGGGCGGGATATCGCGACGGCGATGTCTGAGGATTTTATTCACTGGACAGATTCGGAGCTGCTGGAATATCCGGGTGCACCGGGCGAACAGCTTTACACCAACCAGATTACGCCATATCCCCGGGCACCGCATCTATTGATGGGGTTCCCGACGCGCTACGTGGAACGAGAATGGTCTTCGAGCATTGAACAGCTCCCCGAACGCGAACATCGTCGCCGGCGCAGCAATGTTCGAGAACGGTACGGGACGGCGCTGACCGACGGTTTGTTCATGACGAGCCGCGATGGGCGTACTTTTAACAGGTGGGGGGAGGCGTTTATGCGCCCGGGACCTCAGCTTGAGGGCAACTGGGCCTATGGAGATAATTACCAGGCCTGGGGTATGCTGGAGACGGATTCCTCTCTGGAAGGAGCTCCGCAGGAATTGTCTTTTTACGCAACGGAGAATTACTGGCGGCAACCCAGCGCGGTGCGACGCTACAGCCTGCGTAAAGATGGTTTCGTTTCGGTCCACGCGCCGCGGAGCGGCGGCGAAGTCCTGACAAAACCCCTGATCTTCCAGGGCAACTGGATGGAGATCAATTTCTCGACTTCCGCCGCCGGGAGCTTGAAAATTGAGATCCAGGGAGCTGACGGGATGCCCGTTGACGGATTTACAGTGAACGATTGCGTTGAACAGATCGGTGATGAACTTGACCGAACCGTCAAATGGCAGAATGGAGACGATCTGAGTGAGCTCCGGGGAAAGCCTGTACGGCTCCGAATTGTCCTGACGGACGCCGACCTCTATGCGATTCGGTTCAAGTGAGCATTCTCAGACGTGATTTGTGGTGGGCCTTCAGCCCACCCGTCCTTTTCCCGGTCCTGTATCCCGGGCCTCTGCGGACCTCTGGCCCGCTTCAGCCCGGGCTAATATCTTAAGGACTTTCAGTCCTCGTGCAATCACCGTCCGGCCCAACGCCCACCAAAGCTGCCTCTTAATCAGATGTCGCAAACAAAAATTGCGCCCGCATTTCGCCTCACCGCATCACCCCATCATGGCCCTGGTCTCCGGGCCCCACCGAGGTGCAACAATTTAGTCCGGTGGAACGCCGTCTGAAAGATCGCGGCGCCCGGGAATAACATCGCGTGCCTCACAAGCGGGCCTTTCAGCCCCAACGGGGTGATAACAATTTAGCCCGGGGTAACGCGGTCTGAAGGATCGCGGCGCCCTGGGAGAATATCGCTTTTCGCATTCTCTGTGGGCTGAAGGCCCACAATATTCCTCCTCCGGCAGAAGAACTTTTCAAACTTCATGGGTCATTGCGATCCCATCGCGAGATGAGCGAAGCAATCTCGTCGTTTTGTTGGCCCAACAACGAGATTGCCGCGGCGTCCCGCTGCGCGGAACGCCTCGCAATGACATGTAAACTTTTGCTTTGGTTTATACCTGCATTAGGCCGGATAAAAAACCAGGTGAACGTTTTCCGTGATCTGGACTCCCCGTTCGTTTGTCAGGGCAGCGGGGATTTTCAGACCAAATAAAAGCGGCGCTCCCGGGCACGCACACCGAAAGCGCTTCGCGCAGGGGTTTTTGATCAGTTTGCAAGAGATTCTACAGGTTTGTTTCCTACGTTCCCACCAACCCCTTGTCGGTCTGCGCTTAGTGTGGGCTATCCCCCGCCATCCAGGCCCACAAGTCTTTGCGAGTTCGCCGCGCGGCGGGCGAAGGGGGACTTGAGGCGGACAAACGTGGGAAAATGAAGATACGCATGGCAAACTCAACCGGTGGTGCCGCATTCTGAACTCCGGTCCCCCCGTAGCGGTACTGAAGCCCAATCTGCTCATGGGTCATCTCGGGGAACACGACAAAAAACACCGAGTCCCTTTCGTCTCTTAAGTCCCTTCTGTCCCTTCTGCGTACAACCACCGGCAAATTGTCCGCCTCGGCCGCCAGTGCTGCACTTCGTGAACTATTATGGACCATATACGTATCGGTGGGCCGTCACTAAAAAATTGCGGTGAAACCGCCCTGA
>JAGXLK010000475.1 GCA_018334735.1 Planctomycetota bacterium
GAGATTTGAGTGTCCAGTTTCAGGATTCGTATCACCCCATCTTGCTGGCGGTGATGTGCCCGATGGAGGGCAGGAGGTCCACAAAAGCACAAGCGAAACGTGTCCAACTTTTCGGGCAAAGCACCCATTTACAACTTCAACCCAAGGGGTAGCTATGTGACAGATGGAGTTAATTATGAACCTTACGATGCCAAGAAGAACCGGTGGTGAGGAGGCAGCAGTGTGCGACTGAGAATAGGGCTGATAATAACGGTTTGTGTGGGGTGTCTTCTCGCGATAAGTTTGTTTCTGGTGATTCCCAATATTGTGGTTTCAGGGACTGTTAACGGCCCGAAATCCGGAATTTGGACTAAAAAGAGAATAGAGATTACACCAAAGAGCAGCCGACAGGACAGGCGGGTAGGAAAAAAACGTTTGAATAAAGCGAACGAAACAGGGCGAAAAGCGTCTCAGGATTCGAGTGCGGCCAGTAACCCTGATGAGAAACGGGGAGTTGTTCTGGAGCCTGATAACGGAAAAGAAAATCCGGACCTTCGGGAAGTACGTAAGCCGGTAAGCGAGGATCTTTACAAACCTGCGGTCATGCGTTTGCGCGATGGGACCCTAATGTGGAGTGATGAATGGGCAAGGAGAGCCAGGAAAAAACGAAATACGCCTGCTTTCAGGGCGGAACAGCGTAAGGAGTTACTCAAGCACATTGTTAAATCTCGCCGACGCCCAGAAGATAAAAGACTATTTGAGTGGGTCGAAAAGAAAATCAAACAGTTAGAAACAAAAGGTAGCGCTGATGTGCCGGCCGAGACAGATCGTCTGAAAAGCAAAATACGGGAATCGCTACAGGCCAGCTTGCAGGAAGGAAAGGGGTTCAATTCCTTAATCTGCAGAGAAGCATTCCTCTGTGGTATTCCGCCGGAGTCACTTCTGGTTCCGGTTACTCCAGAACGAAAAAAGAAACTGTTGGAAGCACTTGCTGAATTTGACAAAGCTGCCACGCGAAGAGAATGTCAGTCTGCGGTCAGTAGGATGAAGGAGCTCGCGGAAACCAGGCTCAAAGGCAAGGAGTTTGCCAGACGCTTAGTCAGGTCAGCGCGTGATCCTGATCAATGGCCAAAGTTTGCTCCAGATTTGCTTGAGCCCATACCCAGCGTTGCGGCGGTGGAGATTTTGTGCAAGGGGCTCCACAATGAGGGCATTGACCAAGAGGTCAAAGTTGAATTCGTCCGTTTGATTGGGGAAACGTGGATGAAATCTGCCAAGGATTGTCTTCTTGATTTTGTCAGTCGGCGAGATCTGGAATTCAATGAAGTTGTGGCAGAAACGTTATTGGATCTGGGGGGCTGGACGTACTTGCCCGAAGTCCGAAGAGTGTTGGAAAAACATCTTCTGTCCGGCAATGGAGAGGATATTGTGGAGGTCGTAGATTCTTTTTGGGGCGTTAAGGGGGGACTTGATGCACTGGAAGAGCTGGCCCGATCGGCATCTTCTCAGAAGGTCAGAGTCCGGGCTTTGGAAGTGCTTGAGATGCATTCTTTCCAACCGCAGGCGGCTTCGGTGCTATGGAAGATAGTTGCTGATGAAGGACTTGCTGAGAGCTTGCGTGCAAAAGCTCTCAATCGCATGTCGTCTGTTGTTTTTAACAAGGGGAATCCCCGGCTGGAGAAGATAAAGGAATGGGCTGAGGGAACGGGTCCTTTGGCCAACAGTGCGAGAGAGTATGTTGTGGATCTGAATCTGGAGAAACCACTACCATCACTGATAAGGGAAAGTGATGGTGGGGAGTCTGGACCAGAAAGTGAAGATTTATCGGATTTGGTTTGGGTGTGGCGCGGATTGGAGCGCGAGGAGCGACATTTGTTGAAGAAGCAAGAGCTTCGCCCGATAGAAAAAGAGAGACTGAGGCAGCTACAGCAACGGACTGAAAATCTTGAGGAATATTTAAATAAGTGTGATCCTTCCGGTAAATGGCGAGCATTTGGTAAGCCCGAGAGCCGGGCTAGTCCCAACATAAGCACATCCAAATCCGCATAAATGCCGATATTAAGTAGAAAACGCCCTCAGAGGCTTTTAAAATGTGTTTGAGAAAACAATACTCAAAAGCCAAGGAGGGCGTTTTCAGATGAAGGCAAAAAACAGCAATTGTTTGCGTCGCATTGAACGTAGTATAAGGAAAAGACTGGCCCGAGACAACTTCCCCGACCACGATGGACCGGTGATGGATACTCCAAATATTCACTACGAGATGTCGGACCGCAGCCATGGCATTGGTTGCGGGGGGATCGGGGCTTTTCACAAACTTTGTGATAATGTTGATCTGGCCGGAAAAATCAATTCCAATCTGAACGTTTTGAAACGGCACCTTCCCTATCATGAATCCGATCACGTGCTGAATATTGCCTACAACACCCTTTGCGATGGCAAATGCTTGCAGGACATTGAAAATCGCCGCAACAATGAGGCTTACCTGGATGCGGTGGGAGCCGAGCGTATTCCTGATCCCACCACCGCAGGAGATTTCACCCGGCGCCTGGACCGGGAAGATGTGGTCGATCTGATGGAGGGGATCAACGAGGCCAGAGAGCTCCTCTGGACTACTCATCTTCCCCGAGGAGACCGGGAGCTGGCTATTATAGATATCGACGGAGTTGTGGCCGAAACCACCGGGGAATGCAAGGAAGGAATGGACATATCATACAAGGGAATATGGGGCTACCATCCTCTGCTGGTTTCTCTTGCCAATACCGGAGAGCCCCTGTATCTGGTCAACCGCAGCGGCAACCGGCCTTCCCATGACGGAGCGACCGAATGGATCGAGCGGGCCATAAACCTTACCGGCAGCACATTCGACGAGACCCTGCTGAGGGGAGATACTGATTTTTCTCTGACCAGAAATTTTGACCGGTGGAGCGGGGACGATGTGTTGTTTGCGTTTGGATATGATGCCAGACCAAACCTCAAAAACCGGGCCAGAAATATACCCGATGAAGGGTGGACCAAACTGAAGCGTAGAGACAAAAATCCTACCGATGGCCCGAGCCGATCTAAACCGGAAAATATCAAGGAGAAAGTGGTGGAGGAGCGGGGATTCAAAAACATTGTTCTGGGAAAAGAGCATGTGTCTGAATTTCCCTACACTCCCACCAGCTGCGAGCGCACCTACCGCATGGTGGTATTGCGGAAAACAGTGCAGGTGCGGCAGGGTCAGGAGCACCTTTTCGATGAGGATCGGTATTTTTTCTACGTGACCAACATCGAGGAGATAGCTCCGGAAGAGGTTATATTTCTCAACAACGATCGCTGCAATCAGGAAAACCTGATCAGGGAACTCTCCAGTGGCCTCAATGCCATGCGCATGCCGGTGGGCGACCTGGAATCGAACTGGGCCTATATGGTGATGACATCACTGGCCTGGACTTTGAAAGCGTGGTTTGGCCTGCAGGTATGGCGCCGGACAGATCGGCGGAAGATACTGGGTATGAGTTTTCGTGAATTTGTCAATCAGATCATTCGTATCCCCTGCCAGATTGTCCGCAGCGCCCGGCAACTGACATTTCGGGTGCTTGGATATACGAAATGGACCAGGACATTCCTCTCTACAT
>JAGXLK010000476.1 GCA_018334735.1 Planctomycetota bacterium
GACTACCAGCAGCGCGAAAATCGCAGTGTCAGCAAAAGCAACGAAGGTCTGCTCACCGGTGGGATTTTCTTCGGTCCCTTCCGAGCTGCGCGGGGAGCTCATAATTCTGTCAGTTTCTTTCCTTGCCTGGGGGGCAATAATTATCGAAGACCATTACGATTTCAGCCAGATCTGCATGAACTTTGTGAAGCAGTTCAGCCAGCACATCCGGGGTGAACTCAGTGGTACGTTTACAGGCCGCAAATGTGGTTTTTTTGCTGAATTTCAGCTTAAAGGTAGATTCCCCTTCGGTCCGCCTAAAACTTCGGGGTTTATTCTGTTGGTACCCAAGACCTTGAAGTGTTTCTTGTGCCTTCTGGGCGGCCTCCGCGTTGCCGCCGGTCCCGGTAGAAGTTTTCAGCATAAGGTAATAAGAATTGGGGGTTTTGACAATTTGGACGAGCACGGTGTAATCGCCCAGGGGATACCGCGCGTACGCATTTTTCTCTTCAAGGTCCGTGTAGCGGATAGGGAGTTTGCCGTCCGCAAAGGCCTTCCCGAGAATATCCACACTTTTTACGAGCGGCACATTTCCATAGTCGGTTTTTTCTTTTTCTTCTTTTTTCTCTTCAACCACAGCGGCTTTTTCTTCGGAGGGCTCTTCGCTTTTTGGCTCAGTGTCCTTTATCGCCTGCTCGGGGGACGGCTCTTCAGCGACTCCGGCGGTTTCCGAAGGTAAGGCGCTCTCTTCCGCTTCGGCTTTTTCCTGAAGCTCTTCCTCTTCCAGAGCCTTTTCCATAAGTTGTGCGAACTTGGCGTGCATCTCTTCTTGGCTCGCTGACTCGGCTTCTTCCCGTCTTTTTTCCGCGAGTTCCGCCTCTTCTTGTTCCTCGTCGTGCCTTTGTTTGTCGAGCCGTTCCTTTAACGCACCCTCAAGTATGTCTTCGTACTCTCGAAAATCAGCCCGAGGGAGTTTTTCCTTCCATACCGGGAGGATGTTCTCGTAGAATTCTTTTTTACGGTCTTTTCCCCGATCTTGAGAATCGGCGATTCCCCGGTCAATGGCAAGACAAACGGAGTGGAAATACGTCTTCAGTTCTTCCGTCGGTTCCGCCGGTTCGAGATTCGGCGGGTTTACCAGCAGTTTATCGAAACATCTCATAAACACCGGATAAGGCACTTCTCGCTTGCCGTTGAAATATATTTCTTGAATTGTTTCGACGGGATTTGTTTTCATTATCCGGAACTCCCTGATCGCCTCAAACTACATTTTTTGGTTTCCTTTTGACCCACCAAATATCGGGACCGGCTTGCAAACGCAAAAATAGGTGTCTTGGCTCCGGAGATCATCATACCTGAGATTATACAATAATCTGAGTCGTATGTCTTTAACGCACTTCCTCGACAAGGTTCATAAGACGCTGGCCATACTCCACATATAGGTCGAATGCCGATTTTTCTTCTCGGGCGCTTTTCCCTTCGTGGATTACTGCGGCCAGATGAGGTTCGATTGAAAATCCGCCATCGTAGCCCCGTTCCAGCAGATCGGCGACGATTTCCTTAACGCGGGCGTCTCCTTCACCGCAGAAAGTGTATCGCATATCACCGTCTTCCATAATGCCGTCTTTTATATGGACATAGACGATGTGATCCCGGACCGCCCTGTAATATTCCCAGGGATCTTGTTGATGAGGCACTGGATTACCGGTATCCCAGACCAGTTTCAGATGTTCAGAATCCACTTTCTCCAGCATTTCGAGCGTTTCCTCCGGCCCTTGCCCGCCCCATCCGTCGCAGTTTTCATGGACCAGAGTGATATCAGCTTCTTCTGCCAGGCGCGCAAGCACTTTGAGCCGCTCGATGGCTTCGTCACGCCATTTTTCTTCCGGCCAGTTGGCGTTCGGATAGCTCATTGTGCGAATATACTTGCACCCCATTTCTTGCATCCGCGGAATGGCCCGCAGCAATTCTTGCCGGTCGATCTCGGGATGCGTGGTAATAGGGCGGGCCCAATTACAGAGCTGAGAACCAAAATCAGAAACGGCGAGCCCGGCAGAAGTAAGTTTATCCGCTATCTCGTCAAAAGTTTCGTCACAAAGATCGGTTACGTTGACTCCACCGATATTTCTCAACTCAATGTGCTTCCAACCAATTTGTTTTTGAGCTTTGATTTGTTCGTCGATGGATTCGCTGGCTTCATCTGCAATTCCTGAAAAAAACATTTTCGTCTCCGGTAATCGAATGGGAAAGGAGGCGTGAAATTACAACACTCTGAAACTCCAAATTATGTCGCTTTTCGCCTTAGTGTCAAGTCCCATGTTTTCAGTTCCCCAGACAATATCCCTGGATTCCGAGCGGGCACGCACACTAAATTACGTGAACGGTGGAGGGCTCCCTCCGAAAAGCATTTGAAACAGAGCTCCAATGACTTCCACGTAATGGTCAAGAATACCACAGAGCTGCGCTCTGAAAAGAACAATCAGAACCGATGCGGACGAGAGAAAAGGGCCATAAGGCATCACGTGTTCGTCTTCCAGTAACAGCAGAGGAATCCCATAAATAAGACCGAAAAATGGGGCGATAAAAAATGCGAGAAAACTAACTTTCCAGCCGAGAAAAGCTCCCACCATGGCCATCAATTTTACATCTCCGAAGCCGATGGCTTCTTTTCCGAACAAAACCGCACCAAGAATTGCGAAAAAGATGACCAGAATCCCCCCCCCGAGTGCTCCAATCAGGGAACCTATCAGACCGTCTAAGTGTTGCAGTCCCGTGAGAGTTTCAAATGTGTGATACGGCTGCTGGCCAACATGCAGTTCCGGCAAAAGCCCTCCCGCAATTATTCCACCGAACAGTCCGAACACGCTAATCTCGTCGGGAATGATGAAAAATTGCATGTCGACGGCACTTGAGATAACAAGCAGAGATATAAGCAGTCCCATAATGATAAGTTGTCCCGGCCCCGTGTTCTGACCGACCCCCTGGAGCAAGTATAAACCCAGAAAAAGCAGCCCGGTTAGCCCTTCGATAACCGGGTAACGGAACGAAATGGGTTCTCCGCAGTGCCGACATCGTCCGCGAAGAATAAGAAAACTCAGGATTGGGATGTTATCAAAAGCCGCAATGGGCGTTTTGCAATGTGGGCAAAAGGAACGGTTCGGCTTGGAAATGGATAGCCCCCTCGGCAAACGCCATATACACACATTAAGAAAACTACCAACGGCACAGCCAAGCAAGAAGAGAATGCCGGCCATCGCGAACTGCGGAATTGTTATTGCAATTATCATAAAGTTTCTCTAGCTTTCCCCGGACAGAAAATACTCGATAAATATCTTACCAGGGAAATCGGCATAAGGACAACGCAGGAAAACGATTTTTGAAACTTTGGCATCTACCGGAGCGCTTTTGCCCACAAGTAGCTATTTTTTTAACCGGGAAATTGCCCCTCGAGCTGACGAAAAAATCGCCGCCTGTGCACAATATGTTGACAAATGACTTTTTCGGCCTACAATATAATGCATCCCTCGCTTTGTGGGGAACAGCTATGGTATTATCGTATAAGAAGAAAGCTTATAATTTATTCTGAAAAATAAGGTTGGAAAGAAACGATAGCC
>JAGXLK010000477.1 GCA_018334735.1 Planctomycetota bacterium
AACATGAGAGTTCCCGGTTGGGTGCGTCCGTCTTCGGCTCGCCCGAAGTCCATCGGGCAGCCGGCTCGGTAGGCCACGTCCGCGTCCCCTGTGCAATCAATAATCCGATCCGCCCTGGCGACCAGAACGCCTGATTTGTTACTCATCACCAGGCCTGCCGCTCGCCCATCTTCGAGAATTACGTCAGCTACCAGGCTATAGAAAAGCACCTCAAGCCCGGATTCTCCTGCCATTTCATCCAGGAGACATTTAAACCCTTCAATTTCTACATCGAGATAACGCCCCCCGAAAGACGCTCCCCAGTTTTGTTCCGCGCGTTCGCCGATTTCCCGCGGGAGCCCTCCGACGATTTGCGGTTGCCCGCCTTCACCCATAAAGACACCGATATGCTGGTGCAACCCGGCTGTTGCCATTCCGCCAAGACAGTTGAATTGTTCCACCAGAAGCGTCTTCGCTCCACGACGCACCGAGGCCAGTCCGGCGCATACCCCAGCCGGTCCTCCCCCCGCCACAACCACATCGTAGTCGCCGTACATCTCAATGTCCGGCAACAACTCCTCGTCGGCTCTTCTTCTGGTTTCCGGCATAGTTTTCTCATTCACTGTGCTGAGCGCCATCGTATTCTCCCCATTTTTCAGTAGCTACCAGACGGAGGCATTTCTTACACGCCGGTAGACCTTGCAAAATCCACTGCCCCTATTATAGAAACCCCACAGTGAGTTTTCACGAATGTATTTTGTGATCCAGACATTTTTCAAAGCTGAATTTTCAAGGAAGAGACGCCATGGGGGGCTCGGGTAACCGCCACATCTTCTTCGGCGGGCGACATACCAGTTTCTCCTCCCTGAAAAACAGGAAAATATGACGCTTCGGAGCGTAAATCAAACGGAAAACTTGAGTATAGTGTGAGTTCCGGGCTATACTCGGATTAATGCCGGTGGTGTTATATTTTCGAGGAACCGGAGGCCAAAAATGGCTCAGTATCCGAAGAAAGCGATCGTCGTCGGTCTTGACGGAGTCACGACGCCGTTCATCGAACGGCTCATCGAAGAACACGAACTTCCCAATATCGAACATTTTTTCAATGAAGGGACACTCGCACCGCACACGTTCTCCTCGCTGCCAACCTCCACCCCGGAAAACTGGACTTCGATCGCGACCGGCGCCTGGAACGGCGCCCACCAGGTCATGAGTTTTCAGACTTTCCAGCCCGAAGAACTCCACGGCCGCTGGATGTGCGGATATTCCTCGGAAGAGTCTGAGTCGGAATTCATCTGGGACGCCCTCGAACGGGCCGGTAAGCAATCGATCCTGCTCAAGTACCCCGCCTCATGGCCCCCCACCGCCGAATCCGTCCTGCAGGTCTGCGGATGCCACGTCAGACCTTGTGTCCACCAGCTGGACGGCGCCTATCTGTTCGCCACCGTCGAACGGAACGGAGCAACTCACCTGAAACTCAAAAATGCCGAAGGCTGGGACGATCTACCCGAGACGGGTCCGACTCCTCTTGAAACCATCATCACTTTCGGGCGCCGCAGCGAAGCCGACAAAGAACCCTCCGTCGGCCTCGGCGTCCCGGTCTGTAAAATTCCCCCCGACGGCAAACGCTACCACCTGCTGGTCTACGGCTCCGATGACAGATACGAACGGGTTGCGGTCTGTCCTCAAAAAGACCGTCAGACCGCCATCGCCGATATGGCCGCCGGCGAATGGAGCGATTGGCTCATGGAAGATTTTGTGACCACCGACGGTCACCGCGACGGATCGTTCCGGTTCCGACTCGAAGAACTCTCTCCCGATGCTGAAAAACTCCGCCTTTTCTCAACCCATATCGTCGATGTCGATCACTACACCGCGCCGGAAGAGCTCGGACGCGAACTGCACCGTGAGGTCGGCCCGTATATCTGCGATATCGGATGGGATGGCCTGGGGCATAACCGTAATCGCGATTGGATTGAACCAGAAACGTTTGTCGAACTCGCCGATTACCAGCACGGGTGGATGAGCAACGCCCTTGCTTATCTTACCAGCCACCGGGAATGGAACCTGGCCATGATGCAGGTCCATTGCATCGATTGCATCAACCACTATTGCCTGACCCTCGCCGATCCCACCACAAATCCCGATCGAAAGGAAGCCGCGTATTATCGCGATATTATCGAACAACTCCACAAAAGCCTCGACCGCATGGTCGGACGAATCGTCGAAAACGCCGATGATGACACTGTCATTGTTCTCGTAAGCGACCACGGCGGCATGCCAGATGGACCCAGGCCGGACATGAAACGCATCCTCCTGGAAGCGGGTCTGGCAAAACTGGATGCGAACGGCAATATCGACCTGACGCGTTCCAGCGCGTACCCCAGCGGCAGCAATTTCGTCAACGTTAACCTCAAAGACCGCGATCCGCAGGGAACGGTCGATCCAGAAGACTATGAAAAGGTCCAGGAAGGAATCATGAGCGCGCTCGTGGGGGAAGTCCATCCCGAAACGGGCCGACACCCGTTCAACCTGGTTCTGAGCAAACGCGATGCGCGGATCCTCGGCCTGTGGAACGATCCTACGGGAAAGAAAATCGGCGATGTCGTCTACGCCCTCCGTGAAGGTTTTGGGGGAACTCACGGTCAACAACTTTCCAGCGCGCGTTACGGAATCGGCGCCAATCAGTCGCTGCTGGCCTTCAGCGGCCCCGGCATCCGGCACGGTCACCGACTCGAACGAACCACCTGGCTCGTCGACATCGTGCCGACTCTCTGCTATATGCTCGACGCTCCCGTCCCTGAAGATTGCCACGGTTCTGTACTCCATCAGATCTTCGAGGACCACCCAGGTTCCGATCGCTATCGGTGAAATTCATTTTTCCGGAACGGAATATTTGACACGTACGGTGCCTCCCATGTTATCAGCACCAGTGTATTGCAAGGTTATGAACGGTGTTCAACAAAGGTTCCACCCTGATTGGGCAAGAATGGCCCCCAATTATCCGTAAAATCCGCCCCAGAACCGGTGGGTATGCGGTATAATATGGGGCAATATTTCTCGGGCCATAGCACTTTGTGATTTTAGCCGACTATTGGTGCGTTCCACTTGATTTTGTGGGTTCAGCCGGTCGGCGGCGGTTCAGATGCAAGGCGCAGTGAAAAGTTCAACCCAAACGGGTCCATGGCGAACACACGTTCAGGATTTAAAGATGAATCAACTTAAAACCGCCTTTCTTGTCTTCAGCATCATCTTTTTTGTCGGTTGTGGTCGGGAAAATACGCCTCCGCTGCAAAAAACGGAAAACGCTCCGAAACCTGGGGCCAAACCCGTGTCGGAGGCTCCCAAGAAAACCGCGAAAACCGTCCATGTCTTCGTTGCACTGTGCGATAACGAAAACCAGGGCATCGTGCGGGTCCCCGATAAGCTGGGCAACGGCGAAGACCCCGAAAACAACCTTTACTGGGGTGCAAGGTACGGAGTCAAAACGTTCTTGAAAACAAGCGCTTCCTGGAAACTCCTGGCAACACGAAAAAACACCGGCGAAAACATTCTGGAAAGCCTTCTCTTCATACAAAGAAGGCAAAACATCTATCTCGTTGCCGATGCG
>JAGXLK010000012.1 GCA_018334735.1 Planctomycetota bacterium
CTCATTTGTCGGCGGAATTGTACCGACTTTTGAAACGCGGCAGACGAGATGGATATCGTCCTTCGTGGTCGTTTCGTAGGTGTTTCCAGAGGAGGAAAGGTTTGTTTTGGGCGATTCCCGCCAGCGTTCCGGCAGAAAATAATCGGACAGTTCCGGATCATTCCCTACTACCCAAAGTGCGCCTCCTGTGCTTTCTACCGGTCCAAAAACATAGTCGACATCCATGAGACGTACCGGCGACAACCGGGTTTGATAAGCCTCATGGGATTCAAAACGGTGGGCCTGCCTTTCGAGATAGGTTCGGCGTCGCAAAGCACGGACTTTTTCTTCGTGTTCAGGCGTGCGTTCCAGAAGCTCGAAGTCGACGAGTGCGTAGAGCAATCTGCCGTCGCGGTCCCGGGCCAGGTTATTGCCTGCGGGACGTACGATCAGGTGATGGGGTTTGCTGTCTCTGACGCGGAAGCCTTTTTCGGCCATTTCTCTGTTCGATCTTTTTACAAGCCGGCGAGCGTTGTTTTCTTCCATCAAACCGGCTTTCCAGGCCGCCACAGCATCAATACCTTTGACCCATTCATAGATGACGGCGTACCGCCGTTTTGGATCGAGAGCGACTTCGCGGTGTTTCTTTTGAACAGCTTTCATCCAATAGCTTTTCCGTCCCATCCGTTCCGGTTCCACGATTTGCCGGGGAACGTAGATCGCGAGAGGTTTGTGGGTATAAACCGATCGCGCGCCGTAAGTTGTTCGGGAGCGCAGTTCGCGAACCAGACCGAATTCTTCAAATGGGCTGTTAAAACGTGCCCCGGCCAGATCCGACACTTCAGTTTCTCCGGGAATGTCCTGTCCCATACGACTCCATTTGAGGACGATTGGTTTTGATACGCCCCCAACGGGTTTGATTTCGATTTTGTACAGCGTGCTGCTCCCCGGGAGTTTTTCGCTATGGGCGTGAAACCAGTCTTTATCCGTCCAGTAATTTTCTGGGAGTAAATTGGCAGCAAAGGGGAGTCCGTGTTCTGTGAGATAGAGGTCACTTCCGTCGTCAAGAACCAGATGAAGGTAGTCAACGCCCAGAATCCGGACCCATTTCTGTTCGAGCTGTTTGGGCAAATTTTCAATACGGGCAGGCGAACTCATTTGGGAAACTTTCTGCAGCTGGAATTCAGAGCATGATGAATTCGGCTTTGGCTTCGGGCTCCTCGGCAGCGTCGAGTATCCGTTGGATTATTAGACTCTCAGCCCGGTCGATATCCGGTTTCCCTTTCTCAAAAAGATCAAGGACGGCCGAGAGTGTGTTGAGAAAAATATCCGCCGTTTTCACTTCTATGATTCGCGTTTCGTCTGCTGTTGTTATGGAGGCGGCATACGGGGTTTGCGCATGGGTGTAGACGTTGACCACGGCCGTACGACCGCCGGAAAAATTAACGAGCAGTTGTGACTGAGTTCCGGCTCCTCGACGCATAACCGATTCTGCCCCGGGCCCCATGCAGGAGACGGCCAGTTCGAGCGGGTGGATGGCATATTCCTCGAAGGACCGTCCGCCACCCCAGGTCACCATGTGTTCAATGGTCGGAGACCCCATCTCTTTGATCTCATCCTGGACGTTGGTGTAACGGAGAGCCGATGTTGTCTGCATGACAACACTATGTTTGTCGGCCAACTCGAAGATTTTGCGTGCAGTTGCAGTGTCGGGCGCGAAAGTTTTGTCAACATATGTCGGTTTGCCGAACGGGAAGACAAGTTTGCACAGATCAAGGTGCAATTCCGGATTGGACGGTGACAGGACCATGAAATAATCGCATTGCTCATTGAGTTCGCCGGGCGACGCGAAATAGGGGACGTGGTTCTTCTTCGCCCAGTCTCGTCCGCTCTCTTCTTCAAGAGCAAAACAGCCGCCGAGCCTGAATCCACGGTCTGTCAGATCTTCGCGAAGATGTTTGAGATAGACGTTTGCATGGTAATTGTCCAGCTCGTAGTCAACATACCCAATTAATTTTTCACCTTTCTGGTTCATTCATGTCTCCTTTATCCCGCGGTGGAATTTATTGAATTATCATGAGGTCCCTGTGCTCTCCAGGCGGTCTTTTTCGACCGTAATTTAACCTTTCGTCCAGCAGCGCCCGGTAGTTTTCGATGCCAGGGGAGTATAAAATCGCGAAGCACATCAGGAGAAACTATAGCACCTGTTTTAAATCCCATATCATCACTGAACTGAAAACCATCGATTCGACGCCGTGTCGCTGGAGCGGAAAATCCTTGAAGCCGCAGATGTTGATTGTGCCGTGATCGAAACCCATACCGGCGCAACCCGGCTTTATAAATCTTGAACACAGATTGTGAGGTCAAAAGCGCTACGTATTCTCACTATTAAGGATAACATTTCAACGTCCGTTTAGCTAATTTAAGAACGCATACATTTTTGCCCGACACGGTTGCAGCACGCCAGTTTCGGGCGCGGTATAGGAACAATGGCAGAATACGAAAAACTTGAGTTTTCAATGCATTTGATTCTCGATTCCGTTTCGGCCATTCTAATATGTGAGGTGGTTGGTTTATAAACGACGTAGGGAGATGGTAACAATATGCCCTGGGAAATCGGACTGATTAATTCGAATCAGATAGTCCGAGTTGTAAACTACGGAACGATGGTGCCAGAGAATTTTAAAAAGATGGCGGAGGAAGCGCTGTCTGTTGCTCACAAAGGTGGATTGCATCGTTTCCTTGTGGACCAACGCGAGATGGAGGCGGATCTTTCCACGATGGAAGTCTATGATCTGGCGGAAATGTTACACGAAGCCGGCTATGGACCGAAAGATCGGCTTGCTCACGTATTTCTGCCGTCCAGTTCCGATGCCAAAGATTTTGAATTCTATGCGACTGTCTGTCGCAATCAGGGTTTGATGGTTCGAGTTTTTGAGGATCTGGACGGGGCTTTGCGCTGGTTGACTGGAGGTTAACGCGCATTTCTCACGAATCTAAAGGTATAATTCTTATAAAGGGCAGCCCAGAAAGATTTTGCACTATATTTCGCATCTGATCTCGGTACACAGCCTGTAAGCTGAGTTTAAAAACAGCGGTTCGCCCTCCGGAGCGGCGCTGGAGAAAAGCGGGTTAAACCTGCAGTAAGAAAGTGAATGGACTCCCAAGAGAAAGACACCCGGCCAGAAAAATCGTCCCCCGAGGTGTCCGGGCCAAATATCACTGGTGGGCAAGACACACGCGAGATTCTGAACGGCAGCATTAACGCATCGATCTGGCGTCTGGCTGTGCCGACATGGGGTGGTTTCGTTTTTCTCAACCTGATGCATCTTGTCGACATGTTTTTCGTGGGCAAGCTGGGCCCTGTGGCAGTCGCAGGCGTTACCATGAGCAGTGTGATGATCGGTATCGTTATCGTGGTGGCTCTTGGGATCGAGGGAGGCACGACGGCCCTGGTTGCAAATGCGTTTGGACGAGAGGACGAACGACAGGCGGGGATTGTCACCGGACAAGGGCTTTTTATAGCTATGGTCCTGGCGGTTGCTCTCGCTGCTTTTGGCATCCCGCTGGCTCCCCATATTCTTCGTCTGCTTGGGGCAGAACCCGGGGTTGTGGAAGTCGGATCGGGTTACCTGCGGATTATAAGCGGCGGTGGCTTAGCTTTGCTGCTACATATTTCTCTGGCGGCCGCGTTGCGGGGGGCGGGAGATGCGGTGACCCCGGCTAAAACTCTGATTCTGGCAAATGCACTGAATGCAATACTGGACCCCTTACTGATTTTTGGGATGTTCGGGTTCCCGAAGCTGGGAGTTGCCGGCTCTGCACTCGCCACTATCCTGGGACGTGGTCTGGCAATTCTGGCGCTGCTGATTTTCATGCTTTCTTCGCGCAAAAGTATTCTTGAGCTTCATGTCAGCGATATACGGCCACGTTTCGAAATTATTGGCCGGATCCTTCGCATCGGTGTATTTGCCTCCGGGCGAGCTATGTTGCGTAACCTTGGACGCCTGATTTTGATGCGGCTGACGGCGAGTTTCGGGACCGCAGCTGTGGCCGCTTTTGGTATCGGTTTCCGTCTGCAGATGTTGGTGCTGGCTCCAGGAAAAGGTTTTGGTACGGCGGCGGCGACCATGATCGGACAAAATCTTGGTGCCAACCAACCCGGGCGGGCGAGCCGATCGGGATGGACCGCTACGGGAACAGCTATGATAATCGGTGGGTGTCTGACAGCTCTTTTTTGGGCTGATCCACACATGCTGATTCGGGTGTTTAACAAAGATCCAGAGGTTGTGGAAGCGGGAGCGACACTGCTGAAATGGTTCTCCGCGTCTTTTCCACTTATGGCAGCGGGGATTGTGCTTTCACAGGGGATGATAGGAGCCGGAGAAAGCCTGCGCCCAATGATCGTTACCGGGATGTCTCAGGTTGTGATAGCGGTTCCGCTTGCCGTGTTTCTCGCAGCCCGCTGGGAGAGCGTTGATGGAATCTGGGTCGCTTTGTTTACCGGCAACATTGCCATGGGCCTTCTGAACGCGCTTCTTTTCCAGAGCGGAGCCTGGAAACACACAGGCGCCCGACCGGGAAAGACTCTGGAAGTCAGCGGGCAATCTTAAATCGGTGCAATAACAACATTGTACAGCTGCGTGGAGGAACCAGATTTCGCTCCCCAGAAGTATTTCTTTTGTTCGGCCGTCATAAAAAGCAAAAATGGTCGGTTGGATGGTGAGCGAATCTCGTCGCACTTGTGAAGGTGTAAAAAAGGGGGTACGATACTGAGGTCAAGAACTTTTTGTGGAGGTTAGAAATGGATCGATTTGCATTGATTTGTCTGTGCTTTGTAGCAGCTCTTTGGGCGTCAGCTTCAAGCGCGCTTGCGCTGGACGCTTGCGGTGCGAGCCCGGATGGTAAACATCTTGTTGTCGGCGGGGCTAACAGGGCCATCTACCTGTACGACACCGAAAGCTGGGAAATGCTTGAAAAGGTGCGCGTGGATTACCGTGTTCAGGGAATCCATTTCGATTCGACCGGCGATCAATGTGTTGTCAACGGGGGCGGCAGAGATTTGCTTGTATATGATGTTGAAAACTGGAAACAGGTAAAAAAGGTTAAGGGTGCAATTGCTTGTGCAATCGCTCCCAAAGCTCCTGTGGCAGGAACCATCCGGAAAAAACGCGGCGGAGGATGGAAAGATAGAGTGCTTATCGTGTGGTCGTTGCCCGAATGGGAAGTGAAAAAAAAGATTGATCTGCCAGAAGATTTTAAACCGATGCAGACGGTCTTCTCTGAGGATGCTAAAATCTGCTATTTGCGAAGTGGACGTTTTAGAAATAAAAAAGAAAAAGAGGCTGACGCTGGTCCAAGACCCGAGAGCCATATGGAAAGAAATTTATGGCGTCAGCGGACGGATGGGTATGTCTCGAAAATTATGGCTATGGATGTTGAAGCCGAAAAGATAATCAAAACAATCGAGTGCTTCGATACCCCCAACAAATTCGATATTTTCCCGGCTGAAAACGGGGCTGTGTTTGCCTGTTACGGTCGATATGTTGCTACGTTTGATGTTGAGAAAGGCACTTACGAAACAAAACCAACGGGCGAATTTGCATACGGTTCCGGGATGGGACCCGCCGGAAATATCTGGACCGGGAGCCTTCGTTCGTACCTGGTGCTGTCGCCGGATTCGAAAAAACTCGGGCAGGGTAAAATTGATCAGTTGCCGGGTTTCCCGGAGTATTTCCGCGACTTTACACCGCTCGGTGACGATAAAGTCGTAGCTGTTACGGACGCCTGGCGGATCGTTATTTTCGATGCTCAAAAATACGAGGTCCTTAAGACCATACCCTGCTATTGAGTGAGGTGGTGAGAGGGCCTGTTGCCTGCCGAAAAACTTATAAACTTCGTCACTATCGTTGCTGACAATTGCGTTGTAATCAGCACAATTGTCATGGAGGGGAATTTGCCGGCAGGCAAACGTCGCTGCCATCTTGTGGTTTGTGTTCCTGACTACAAAAAAAATCGAATCGGCTACGAGTGCGGAATTCAATTTTGCCTGCGAAGAATTATTCCCGTTCGTCGCTGGTCAGGCAAACTGTGCGGCTCCCAAGGTGTTTGAGACGACGCATTATGTCGAGCAGTAAATCGTACCTGTCTGCACCAATTATTCCGGGCTGGAGATCGACATCATAGGAGATACGCAGAATAGTTCGCCGCGGCCCTTTGGTGTTGGTCGTTTCCAGCAAGACCCAGGGGATGTTTTCATCTCCCTTTTGTTCAAGGGGCGAGATGAGTTTTACCTGGGCTTTTATGCGGCCAAGATTGGAGGGGCTTTGCCAGTCGATTGGCGGCGGAGCAAATCGTGTGTGTTTCCAGCCGGATGGAAGGACTATATCAAAGATCAGCGTACGGCGCCTGTTTTGCGCAAAATAAAGAGGGTTTTCACGTTCGTCGGCCATAAAGTGGAATAAATCTGCGAAAGATTCCGGGAGGCGGAAATACAAAAAATCCCCTTCCCGAACCGCAAATCGTTCCCACCTCGCCGCAAAGAGTTCCTCGCCCGGGTATGATTTAAAATGAGTGCGCAGTTTGCCCTTGGGTTCAGCAGATTGTGAAAGGGCCGAAATCAATTCCTGATGCTGACGGTTACGTTCCTCGGGGGCGAGTTCTGCCCAATGTTTTTTGCGATTGCCATACGAGATACCGTAAAAACGCCTCGTCTTTTGAATAACGGCATCTCCGGATTTGGTAACCGCCATGGCGTACCGAGTGAAAGAGCGGTCTTCAAACGATTCAGGCGGTTCGATGGCTGCAATTGTTCCGTTTTGTGTGAGGCCAGGTCGACCGGCGTAGTGAGTGGCGCCGAGGGCGGCATATTGTCCGGTATCATTGAGATAAATCGGTTTGTCATCTACCTCTATACGAACAAGGACTCCAGGAAACCACGCAGCATGTGGAATCTGGCGAATCGGTTTCCATAGATCGTGAGCACGTGGGGCCTGAGAAACAAGGACAAATTGGGGCTTCAAACCAATCTGACGCAACATGACATAGAATACCACGGCCCGTTCAGCGGAACTGCCGTAACCGTCAGCGAGAGTCTTATCAGACGTGGCCAGTACAGCCAGAGGAGCTTCGTGAAGTTTCGGTCCCGCGAGACGAATGTTCCTGGCGATAAAATCACGGATGGCGATTATTTTTTCTCTGAGAGCTTTTTTGCCGGCGGTGAGCTCTTTTGCCCTGGCAACCGTTTTCTGAATTTTCCGGGCACGCTGGTGTAGAATCCCGGTCACGTACTCGGCATGTTCTTCCCAGCTCCCGGTGGAGACGAATACCGTTGGACCGAGCGTGAATAGAGGCGGCAGGTAGCGTTCGCGTTTAATCGCGTCCAGATTTTTAACCTGCCAGAGACGACGCACGTTAGGGCCCGACAACGTGGATTCGTCGTATTTGATGCCTTCCCCGGTCTGCATAGTTTTCAGTTTCATGGATGAGGGGGCAATGATCTCCAGAGATTTTTTGAGCACGGGTTCAAAATCTCGAAAAGACTCCTGCGCTGAGAAGAAAGGTTTCCCCTCATTTTTCTTGACGACTGTATATTCTATTGTTGATCCAACGCTCACGCCCGGCAGACTTGCGACAAGAACTTTTGTTTTTGGGAACCGGGGAGCTGACCCGACCCAACTGGCATCCATGCGGTTGATCTGATTTTTCGGGATATTCTTAACCGTTCCGTCCAGAGTGGTAACGGTGGCGCTTTTCACCGTCAGGGATTCCCAGGCTTCGTTATAGCGCAATTTCAGTTCGGAATAGCGTTTTTTCCCGGCGTAAGTCAGGATCTTCTTCCGAACGGAACGGGTTTCGGTCCAGTTATTTTTGTCTTTGAGGTGGTAACTGACCTTTTCTTCCAGCACGACGGCATCGGCGGACGCTTCGTCGCTTTTTTTCTGTTTGACTGTTCGTCGGAGGATCGGCATTTTCCGCTGGTTATATTCGATCGTGCCGAGAGCATTTTTCAGGTTTACGTACTGTTTTGGGCTGAATTCGACGGCTTTCAGGAGGAACTGGCTGTTCCCAATAAGTTTGTTCCCTTTGGTTTCCAGAGATGCCTGCCAGCCTACCGTCTCATCGCTTATCTCGGGATACGTGGGTAGCGATTCAACGGAACCCAGGGCAGGATCGAGTGTCAGTTCCAGGGTCTCTTTTACCCCGCATGCGATGTCGGTTTTGAGCGGGTATTCACGCGTTTCCAGTCCCGTCCCGCCCCGCAAAATGAAATGGGCATATCCGATGTTTGTTCCGAACATTGGGACCGGCAACAGGCGCAGCTGTTTTCCGGTGATTGGGACATCTTTCGCTTCGAACTGGAGTGTGGCTTTGAGCTGCCGTGAGGTGTCCTGCATGTTCTCAGGGACGAGTGTGAATTTCGTCAACTGAGCGCCCGGGACGACCCGTTTGACCACGGCTTCAAAATAGCGACGTCGTTCAACGGGTTTGATGCGGCCGAAATATCCCCGGTACCCATTATCGTTCTGTCCTTCAAAACGGAGAACACTCCTCGCAGTCAGGTCCCCTTCAGCGTCGATACGGCCGGTTGTGCTGATGCGCATGAGGTTTTTGGTAGCGGGGATGATGGGGGATACCCGGAGCTCCTCACCATCGGGGCGGGCCACCAGGTAGCTGCAGTTGTTCAGGTAGGCCGGCAAAAGTTGCCTTGTGGTCTCGTCGGTGGGGTCCATGAGCTGGTAGCCTTCTCCGTCCTCTTTTTTGACGCAGGCAATGGCGTGGTTGAACCAGGGGAGCGGCACATCGGGGTCTTTGCGGGGGCCCGTATGGATCAGGACGGGATATGCCTGGAATCCGGCCTCCCTGAGCATGACCACCAGAAGGGCGGCTTTATCCCGGCAGACTCCGGCCAGGTTCTCGAACGTATCTGAAACATCGTGCGGCTCGTAGCCCGGAGCGGTGTCTTCTTTGGTGATGCCGAGGTAGCGCACTTTTTGACTCACAAAAGTGAAAATGGCGCGAATTTTCTCTTCTCGGGACGAAGTGTCCTGGGTGAGAGTTTTTACCTTCTTTTTGATTTCAGGCGTGACTTCGTAGTGGGGGCTGGAGATCTCCCAGTACCATTTTGATATTGTTTCCCAGTCCGGGGCCGTGCTCAGGAGGACACGCTGGACAACCCGATGAAGCGAGGGCATGTTGGGTTCCCGGAACATCCGGGGAACGTCAGTAGCTTCCCAGCGGTGGTGTAAGAGTCCGCCTTCTTTGCGCGTCGAGTGAGTGACCGTTTTGCCGACAGGGTCTTTGAGGGCGATATTACGAAGAGGCCGTTCCGACGGCCCGATCACTTCGTAACTGTAATGCTTGATGGGGCTGGTGTATTCGAAGATTTGCATATCAGCCCATACATTCCGAACCCGCGGGTGGCGGACGCGTTTGTAGGTGAAGTAATGGACAAGATCGCCGACTTCGAGGCTGGCAACGTTGACAACAAGCACTTTAGAATTCGGATTATAAATATTGGACGCACGTTGCGATGGGTCGATCATGACGCGGCTCTGAGATTTGACGTCGACTTTGACAATACGCCCATCTGGCTTGATAATTTCCAGTTTTTTTACCTGGATATCTTCGGGGAGGGAATAGGGGATTGTGAAATGCATTTTCAGCGTTGCACGTTCGCGACGCCCTTTTTCGGTGAGGATTTTGACATACCAGTCGTCCCACATCCGTGAAGTCCCATCTTCGAAATATCGGACCCGTATATGGTCGTCGACGAGCACGTCTTCGGCATTGGGGTATTTCTGGCCCGTGACTTTTTTAGCCGCTTCAATGACCTTTTTTTGATCCAGAAAACCGTCCGGGAACATTTCAGCGGCTTTTTTAGTTTCAGCGGCCGAGGCGACCCAAGAAATGCCGACAAAAAGCAAGAAAACAAGACGACTCATTCTGAGTATGCGGTCTTTACGTGTGCTGATCATTTTTTCCCTCGGTTCCGTTTGATGCTGGGGAATATCATTTTTTACTATTGTCGATTTCTTCGCCCCAGGGCGTGAGGTCCTCAAGCGCCACGTTGAGGGTTTTGCGCCCGGCGTCGACTGTGGCGCGTGCTTTATTTTCGTCGACCCGTACAATTTTGCCCCATTTGTGTATTTTCGCAACATAGACTTCATCACCCGGTTGTAGTCTGCGTTCGATTTCCCGTCCTTCCAGCAACCGTTGCGTTCGGTCCAGTATATTTCGGAGACCGTCGCGAATGTTGCGGACACTGCGGGCGATTTTTTTGTGGCTGAAGCGGACATCATCGTAAAGTTCGCGGCATCTCGTTTCGAGCCCTTCAAGTTGATCCTTGAGTTTAAGACCGTAGTCCGCTCCCGTTCTCTGTTCTTCTTCTTTTATACGCTTCAGCCTTTCTTCGTATTCTTGTTTCAGTTCTTGCGCTTTTGTTTCGAGATACTGGACGCGCCTCCGACGTTCTTCGGAATCGCGCGTTGCCTGTCGCACCTGATCGAGCATATTCCCGTACTCACCATCCGAAACTTCGTTGAGATGTTGCCGTGCATTTTCGAGAAGCGGCGGGGGCATACCCAGGCGATCGGCTATTTCCAGGGCGTTGGAGCGGCCCGCGGTGCCGATAATAAGCTTGTAAGTCGGGCTCAGCGTTTCGGTATCAAATTCCATCGAAGCATTTGCGGCTTCCGGACGAGTGGCGGCGAAAGTCTTGAGTTGTCCAAGGTGAGTGACGACCACGGCTGCGCATCCACGCTGCGAGATTTCGTCGAGAATCGCGCGTCCGAGTGCGCCCCCTTCGATGGGGTCTGTGCCCGCGCCAAGTTCATCCAGAAGCACAAGGCTCTTATTGGTCGCGGCTTCGAGCACTTTCAGAATACGTGACATATGGGAGCTAAAAGTGCTGAGGCTTTGTTCGAGACTCTGTTCGTCGCCAATATCGGCGTAGATGGCATCGTACAGGGGGACAACGGCACGATCTGCGGGCACGAACATGCCGGCATGCGCCATGAGAGTCAGCAGGCCCATGGTTTTCAGGGCCACTGTTTTTCCGCCCGTGTTGGGACCGGTGATAATCATCACACGAAAATCATCGCCCAGATGGATGTCCAGTGGCACGACCTGCGCGAAATCGGGCTCAGAATGTTTTTCGTCAGATTTTCCTGTGAGGCGCAAGAGGATAGGATGGCGGGCCTGGCGCAGTTCGCAGGCCTGACTCCTGGTGATTTTGGGTTGGCACATGTGATACTTCGCGGCCAGACGAACTTTTGCCATGATGAGGTCAACTTCTGCGACAAGACCCTGCGCTTTCAAAAGGCCACCTTCATTTTTGCCGACCTCGTGGGTTAGCTCCCACAGAATAGCGTCAATTTCTTCCTCTTCAAGCCCCTGAGCCTCGCTGAGTTTGTTCCCAAGTTTGAGAGTGGCCATGGGTTCAATATAGAGGGTGGCTCCACTATCAGATGTCCCATGGACGACACCGGGGACGCTGCTTTTGTGTTGCGCATTTACGGCCAGAACATAGCGGTCACGGTGAATGCTGGGATTGGGGTACTGAAGATGAGGACTGATATCAGAGTCATGGGTGAGAGCTGCGATGCTGTCTTCGATCCTCCGACGCAACCCGCGGACTTTTTTCCTGATTTCCGCCAGGCGGGGGCTGGCCTCGTCACGGACCTCACCGGCCGACGTAACGGCTTTCTGGATATGTTCGCCGAGGCCTTTGAGGTCGGGAATCCGGGCCCCGAGTTTCTTCAATTGCGGAGCGGAATTGCCGCGGCGGATAAGTGAGTTGCGAAGATTTGTTGCCGTCCCACAGAGGTCAGATATCTGGTTAAGCGTGCTGGCTTCAAGGGGCCCGCCGCCCGCTCCGGCCCTTTCAATATGCGGCTGCATATCGGGTATTCCACCGAGCGAAGGGGCAAAACCAGTTTGCATTACGTCGCGCATTTCGGCAGTCTGCTGAAGGGCCACTTCGATCGCCGATCGCTTTTCCATCGGATGGAGCTCTTCCGCCAACATCTTGCCGGGTTCGGTCGTTGTCTGCCCAACAAGCATCTTGCGGATTGCGGGGAACTCAAGCGCTGTGATTGCTTCGTTGTTCATCTGATTGTATTAAAAATAAGAGGGCGCTGACTGGTTCTTGCACACTTCATTTTGATCGTTATTCTAAGTGATGCGATACTGGAGCGACAAGCTTCGCTCATATGCTTGAGGTGATGTCGGTTGTTTTAAGTTGTCGGGTTCTTGGAACCAGGAACTGAGATTGGGCGAAAAGAACGGCGCATAAAATCCGACAACTTAAAATCAGTGATCAGCAACGAGTCTTTCTTCTTTACCGGAAGCTATGAAACAGGTACTTTGAATAGCAATCTCAGGTTCGGAATAAAAGAGAGGTAAAACAATGGAGCAATGGCGCAGCAAAACAGAGGAGATTGTGGATTCGCACGTTCACATGGCCGGGTTGGATACTGAGCAATCGTTGCTCTCTATCCGTAAGGCTGCCGGGATCGACAAAATGGCGTTGGTTGCCATCCAGGACCCCGAAGCCGGAAGTGGATTGGCGGCCGCAGTGTATATGAAAAGCTGTCATCCCGGCGGCTTTTTCGTCTTCGCCGGGCTTAATCATGCGGGCCAGCTCTCCGGGGGCGAAGTGCCGGGCCAAACTCTGACAGAACAAGTGGAAGCAAACGTGAAAATGGGCTGTGACGGGATCAAAATGATTGAAGGTAAACCGACTTCCCGACAGCGCGTGGACATTCCAGTAACGGATGATTACTTCCGCGAATACTGGGCACAGGTGGAAGAACTCAAGCTTCCTGTCGTGTGGCATGTGAACGACCCGGAAGAATTCTGGGATCCGAATAGAATCCCGAAATGGGCGAAAGAACGTGGCTGGGGGTACAGCCCTGATGATGTTCAGAAGGAGGAATTGTATGGGGAAGTGGAGGAGATTCTGCAGAGACACCCACAATTGCGTGTGACGTTCGCACACTTCTATTTTCTTTCAGCTGATCTGCCACGCGCGTCATGCTTTCTGGATAAGCACCCAACGGTGCGTTTCGATCTCGCTCCGGGGATCGAGATGCTTTACAATATTTCAGAGGATCCGGAAACCGGGCGGGACTTTTTTATAAATTACGCGGATCGGATCGTGTTTGGGACCGATATTGCGAGTGACGTGACTGTGGAGAAGGGGCGTATTCGGGCCGGGATGATGTTCCGCTGGTTGGAGAGCGATGATACCTTTCGTTCGCCGGAGCAAGCTGATTTCTTACTCGGGCCTCCGGAAGATGGAATCATTCGAGGACTACACCTGCCACCTGAGGTCTTGGATAAAATTTACCGCGAGAATTTTGTTGAACGGGCAGGCGAACGGCCGTGTCCGCTCGATATTGGCGCTGCAGTTGAGCAACTTGAGCGGGCAGCGCGGATAGCGGAAGATCTGTCCGGTCACCGGAAGGAGGAAACGGAGGCTGCCAGGGTTGCAAAAAGATTGTCTGAACAACGATGAACTTGTC
>JAGXLK010000478.1 GCA_018334735.1 Planctomycetota bacterium
ATGTGACAGCGGCGCATTCCATTGTTGATACCAGCAAGAAAAAACAAAAATCTTCCAAAAAAGAAAACAATGAGCAAAAAATAGTTTTCGGGCGGATGCGATTAGATATGCTGCTCACTCGGGCTATGTTGGAAAAATACCGCGCGCAAATTATTAAAAACAGTATCGAAAAAGAAAATAAAACCAGAGTCCAGGCGGAACAGGAACTGGGGGCGTTGAGATCTTTCCTGATACTTTTCAAGGAACTGGATCTGGAAGTGGCGTACAAAAAGGGACAGCTCGATTTCAATTTGACATCCCGCTATTCGCCGCTTGAAGCTGTCCGAAAGAATGCCCGTGTTCCTGCTCGCTGAGGGCATAAAACAGGATTCTTTGAAGGAATACCTGCGGGGGAGCCTTTTCCGACCTCTGAGATTGCAATCCTGAGCACGGGCGGTCATTATATGCGGTCTGTTCTGTTTTAGCTAAACTCTCATGAAGAAAGATGTGTTTGTATGAATTCGCAACGGAAAATGCGTGTTGTTCAGGTTGGTGTCGGCGGCTTTGGCGGAGCTCGCCGGAAGAGAATGAGGGAAACAGGGCTTTTCGATCTTGTCGGGGCTTACGACTGGAACTCCAAAGTACTTGCCAGAGCGTGTGAGGAGGAGAGTGCGGAGGCGACGGGAAGTTACGAAGAACTGATTAATTTGCCCGACATTGAAGCGGTGGTCATTTCGACGGGAGCAAAATACCACGCTCAGCAGGTCCTCGATGCAGCTGAGAAAGGGCTACACGTTTTTGTCGAAAAACCGCTTTGTTCAACGCCCGCAGAATTGAACAGGCTCCTCGAGCTGGATACGGAAACTGATGTGATAATCGGCGTCGGACATAACGATCACAAACACGACGCCGTCGCATTGACGATTCAGCGGAAAATTGACGCGGGAGAACTCGGGGACGTCGTGACTTTCGAAAAAACGACCGCCCATAGCGGAGGATTGGTTATGGAGCCCGATGAGTGGCGTGCCGATCCCGAAAAAAACCCCGGCGGCATGTTGTTTCAGTGCGGGGTGCACAGTATTCATGAGCTGGCGTTTTATTTCGGGCCAATTGCGGAGGTCTATTCCACGATGCAACACGATATTCATTCGAGTGAGACCGCCGATATCGCCCTCTGCCACCTGAGGTTTACTTCTGGCCTCGTCGGTACTCTCAATGCTTATCATGTCACGCCGTACCGACATACACTCTCAATTTTCGGTACCAGAGTCAATATCTATCGCGATGTCCGATATCATGGGGAGGGGACGGCACTCCTGACCCAGGAAACTCACCTCGATGGCAAAGAAGAACCACGCCTTCCTCTGGAGCCTACAGGTGAAAATGACGTTTGCGGGAATCTTCGCAGCTTTTATAACGCAGTGCGGAGTGGGGACGAGCTATATCCATCGCTGATTGACGGCGCGCGCGCCGTTGCGGTTGTTTTTGCTGCCGAGAAATCTGCCCGCGAAAAACGGTGGGTTGAAGTCGATGAACGATTGAGCAAGGTATGAAAATGGAAGATATCCCCAAGCAGTTAATAATACCAATTGCGGAAACCGTTTGCGCAGAAACCAATTGGAGCAGGCCCGAATTGGAAAAGCTGGAAAAAGAAAGGTCGAAGGGAGAACCGCTGGAGACCGCTTGTGTTTTGATTGATTATCTTCGTGCGCGGAAGCGACCTGAGCCACTTTTTTCGAGAGATTACGTCAGTATGGTTCGAGAAAGGGCGGGTAAAGGGCAAAAAAATGAAGCTTGTGATGCGCTGGAAGAAGCCCTGGAGAAAGCTTTGGTTGGTGAAGGTCATTCTAATCCCATAAGCGCTATCGGACCGGGAAAATTCTTCCTGGCGGCGGATGAGTTTTTCTGCGAGCAAATTGCCAGAACCGTTATCGGTTGCCGAGAAAAATGGAATGCAGGGACATGGGGTAACACCCGGCATATCTGCGAACTGCTGCTCCAGCTTTTTGCTGTCCCAGAATGCGAAAGCCGGGATATCGTGCCGGTTATGGCTTGGTTGCTCCAACAGGCACGTGCTGAGTGGGCGATGGCCCGGGCATGGGATGAGGCAGGACTGGGTAACAGCGGCCATAACTGGTGGTTACACACTTTCATCGGGTTTTTTGAGGTGGGCCTGTATTTTTCGATGTTCGATGGATTCGAGAAGTTCCAGGCGTTCGCCCCCACGTATTTTGAACACGAGATGCGCCTTTTGATGAATTCGGATGGTTTTACCCGTGAGCGTTCGGGGTATCACTGGGGTACGGCGCGCCATTGGTACGCGGTTAGAAGACTTGCAGAACTGGGTGAGGTCGAGCTGGACAGTGAGTTTTATGAGCTTCTGCATCGGGTTGCGGATACCGAATGGAAAACACTTGCGCCCAACGGAGATGTCCCGCGAGTAGGGGACACAGGGAGCCGACATTCACGGTCTTCTCTGGAGCATGTCCGGGTTGCAGCCGCTTTGTTCAATATGCCCGAGGCGAAATACGTGGCCGAAAAACTGGCTCCGAATTGGACCCCTCCTTATCAGGAGCTTCTTCCGTGTATGGGCCAGAATGTTCTGTCTGACTACAGGGAGCTCTCCGAGCAAATCCCGTCGTTACCCACGGCGGATACGGCACTGAAGGATTCGGGTTACTATTTTATGCGGCAGAATTGGACGCCTCAGTCAGATTGGATGTGCATTGAAGCTGGCCCTCTTGGGAATATCGTTCATAGCCATGATCATACGCATGTTTTCAATATAGAACTTTACAGCCGGGGGAGACCCATTCTGATCGATAATTGCAGCGGACCGTACGGGGGGGCGCCTGAACGCATGTGGCGTGTTAAAAGCGCGAGCCACAATGTGGCGACGATTGACGAACAGGACCATATCCCGGTCCAGACAGAATGGCGATGGGAAGGAACTGTGTTGCCCCACGTCAACCGCTGGCAGACGGAGGAGAAGTACGCTTATTTCAGTGGTGCACACGAAGGCTACCGATACCTCCCTGAAAAAGTTGCTTCCGTCCGGCGGAAAATTTTCTATCTGCGCGGCCAATACTGGATTATGATCGATCGGTTTACTCCCGAAACCGAAGCCGAACACCAGTACACGCTTCACTTTCACGTAAATGCTGAGGGCAAACTTGGTTGTAAGGGACGATTTGTAACGGAAGGCCAGGGAGGCAATCTCATGATTCTCCCAATTGCCGGGGCAGCGGGGGAAGCCGACGTTTCTCCATGTCCCTATCCGATTGAAGGTTACGATAATCCACAACATCTTATTTACACTGCTGTGGGTTCAGGTCCGCAGCTTTTCGTGACCCTTCTGGTTCCGTTTTCTGGCGAGGACCAGCCAGAAGTGGAAAGTCGTCTGATCGATGTTCAAGCCGATGATCGGCGGGTGGATCAATGGGAAATAACAGGTCTTGAGGTAAAAATTGCCGGACGGCGAGATCTTTATGTGGATCAGCATATGCAATGGAATTTGCGATGGAAAGCTGCTGAAATTGGTGCTCAGCGACGCATATTTCATTCGCAGTGCCATTCGCAAGATGTAAATTTATGAGGGGCCCTTCTCT
>JAGXLK010000479.1 GCA_018334735.1 Planctomycetota bacterium
GAAGGAAGAGGACGCAGAAGTGCATGGCCAGTTTGCTCACCCCGCCACTGCAGCCCTTTTAACGAGCATATTAATCCGATGGCGTTGATGTTGGTTTCCAATATCGTGCCGTCTTGCTCATGTTTCAAGGCCACCATGTTTTGGACACTACCAGTTTACCGTTGGAATTCGGAGAATTATGTTGCAGGCTTTCAGCCCTATGATTTCTTCGTTCAACATCACCCAGTCCTCCGCGGACCGATGGCCCGCTACTGACTGGGCTATTATCTGCCGGGCCGTTGGCCCTTAGGAACGGTACTTAAAGGGCTGAAAGCCCGATAGATATCAGCCCAGACAGAAGTGGTCTGAAGGACCACTGAGGTCTGGGTTTTAGATCAGTGGCAATGATTTTGAGGGCTGAAAGCCTGGCACATATTGGTACGTATAAGGGGCCCTAACCTGCATCTTACGAATGCAGGTTATATAAAACGGCGCATGCCATTTAGAAGTAAGAACTTACGACAATAAGAAGTGCTTATAATTTCCGGTCAGTGCTACTGTGCGGGAAGATGTCTGTATCTTACTTGTGAAAAAGCAGTTAAGGCCAACCGTTTCTCAACGTAGCGTTGGCCTCTTTGCTGATCACTGATTTTAAGTTGTCAAATTTATGCGCCGTTTTTTTAGCCCGGATTTTTGGCTGAGAAGGGTTATGAACGGTGTTCAATGAAGATTCTACCCTGATTTGGCAAGAAGGGCTTCCAATTATCCGCAAAATCCGGGCTAAACGGCTGAAATCCTCTTATTAATACCCTCGTTAAAATAGCTGCCACTGCGGGGGACCTCTGCAGCGGGGCAGACTCCGTTCACCAGAAACCAGCTCCAGTCCGTTATCAGTTCACCGCTGTCCCCCGCTCGCGTGGGACTGGAGTTCCGAACGCGGTGCAGGTTCCTGGGACTTAACAAGGAGATTGAAACCCGAAAATTGGTCTGGGTGGAAAGGTTTTCAAGCACAGAACCGGCCGCACTGGGCCCGGACCCCGTCCCCTGGCGTTCCAGAGAGTCGCCGAGCGTGTCCTGCCGTTTTGGGCTCCCCCATCTTTCAGCAAAATGGAGCCCGCAATACGTCTCTGGCGTAAGCGAATCCTCAATTTGACAGTGTCAGGTCTGGAGAATAGGGTACGAATTCTCTGCAAATCTGAGACGGTTTAATCGGGGAGAATACTGTGAAAAAACTGCACGAGCGAGCCGCATCAGTCACGCGCCCGCCGGGAGCACCAGCTCACGCGGATGTCTGTCTGTCGAGTCGCTGGCATCATCCGTCCAATCAGGACGACCCGCACGATACATTTCGTGCGGCATCGGCGTTCCACGCCACAAGGCTTGACTGGGTTTATTTTTCTCCGAAAGATCCCGTCATTCTGCGCGGTGCCCACAGCCGCAATTACACGCTGGGCGGCGCGGTTTCCAGCAAAGTACCGGAAGCTCCCACAGCTGCTGTTGCCGAGCCGCTTGGGGCCCGGCGGCTCGATGACGAACCCGTTGTGGCGCCGTGGAAACGCACCTGGACGGGGTCCAATCGGATTTGGGGATGTGTTAACAATCCCGAGTACGTCAAAGCTCATCATAATTTCGCAAAGCAGATGGTCGAAGCCGGCGCTGACCGTCTCCACCGCGATGAGCCGCGCGGCAACCTGATGTGCGTGCCCTGGGGCGGGTGTTTTTGCGAACATTGCGTCCGGAAATTCCGCCGGTATCTGGCCGATAACATCTCAACGTCCGAACGCGAAGAACTCGGCATTGACGACCTGGAATCTTACGATTGTGCCGATCATTTTCGCCAGCTTGGTGCGCCGGCGGGCGACGATTTCGCCGATTGGGAAGGCGGGAGGCTGAAGGAACTTTTCATTGATTTTCAGCGGCAATCGACGATCAAATTCCACCGAGGGCTGCGCGAGGCTGTGAATGAGTCGGCTGACGCACTGATCCCCTGGTCCTGCAACAACTGCGGCGGGAACTATGAGTGGGATGAACTTCATTCAATATTCGATTTTGCCATCGGAGAAGTCTATGATGTCCGAAACGGCGGAGCCTGGATCTGGAATACCGCTTGCGCTGCCCGCGAAAATGATAAAGCGCAGGTCTTTACGGTCGCCGAACCGGACCTTGAGCTCAATCGTCGAGTGATCGCCACCAGTTATGCCTGCGGAGCCCACACGATTGTCCCGTGGGACGTCTACACGGGTAGCGAGTCGCCACGTCTTTACGGCCGCCCCGAAGATTACGCCGATCTCTACGGGTTCGTGCGAGCGAATGCTCCGCTGCTCAATGGTTACGTTGAAGCTGCGGCTGCGGGACTGGATCTGCCCGAGGACGAAGCAGTTTTGCGTATTGAACCCCGAAATCGACCCGTCTGGGCTTTCGCGCGCGTAGTTCCGGGTTGGGCCGAGGCACCGATCGGAATCCACGTGGTGGATTGGTCTGAAGATTACGAACCAGTCCGTGTCACAATACGTAAGGGAATACTTCCCGAAGGAAAAGCTCCCACTTCAGCCAGTTTGAGGCTGCCGGCCCCTTACGAAAAACAGGCTCACCAGCTGGCCGAGCAGGCGGGGCAGTTTCAAGAGCTCGTCAGCGAAACGGAACTTGATGTCGAAGAAAATTCGGGAGAGGTTATGCTCACAATCCCGTCTCTGGATTCCTGGGCCATCGCGGTCCTGGGTTGGGATTTCTGAAGTAGGAAGTTTACGAAGATCTCATCTGCCAATGCGTGTTCTCCAGTCGTTTTTTATGTCCGCATTTAGCATTAAATCGCGCTATATCGGTCATTGGGAGTCCATCGTAAGGGGGCAATTTATCCGTCCTCTGGTGGGCAATCTCGCCGTTCTTTTGGCCCAAAACCGAGATTGCCGCGGCGTTTGCCGTCCGGTGCAACGCCTCGCAATGACGCGTGAGGCTAAATGTGTCAGGATAACGCACGCCAAACGGATACTTTTTTATAAAACGACAGCTCGATCGATCTTACTCTGACCGATAACAGTAATGCATTGGTTACGGATGTCTTCGGTGATGATACATAACCGATGATTCCTTGTTTTTGGCGCTGGTGTTCCCCTATGAACCGCCGGGGACATCGGTAAAGGGCGATTTTTCGAACCGGCATTCCTCCTCGGTAACACGAGGGTCCTCCTGTTCGGTCAGTTCGCGCATCAGCCGTTCCTTCAAACGTTCTTTGATCTCCTGATATTCGGGAGCATCCGCGAGGTTTTCCATGTGATCGGGATCTTTGCGAAGATCGTACAGTTCTTCTCCAGGACGTTTTCCAAAACCGACCTCATAAACATCCTGGATGGAATCTTCGCCACGGTGATGTATCATCCATGCTTTCGTCGGGCTCGCATCGAGATCGGCGTAGGCCACGAAGGTATCCTGACAAAGCTTTTCGAAGGGGGGTGGTATAATTTCAGGATCGTCCAGGCCTTGAGGGTCCCCCATAGGCCAACGGCTCGGCGCAAAGTTTCGGACGTACAGGTAATCTTTCGTACGGATTGCTCGCTGGGGGTATGGCAGATTCCCCTCCCGCGCTGCCGCCACATGTCGTTCCTC
>JAGXLK010000480.1 GCA_018334735.1 Planctomycetota bacterium
ACAATACCCTTGTAAACCGGATGAAATGGCATTTCCACATTTACCGGCGTACGACCGGAAATCGAGGCAGCATTATGGTAACTGCCCCGGGGAAAGAGGTCAAAATGCCCGAAGCGCGGCAATTGCAGGCCTAACTACTCCGATTCATCTTCATCGCTGCCCCGCGCCGAAGCAACATGCTCGATCAGATCGGTCGTGCTGTGATCTTTCGGATCACCCGCGATGGCAAGCTCGCCGCCATAAGAAAGAACCGTTTCGCGTTCGGGGATTGTCTCCAGGGTATAATCCGAACCTTTGGTGTGGACATCGGGCTTGAGCTTCAACAAAAGGTTCGAAACGTCCGTCTCGTGAAATATCGTGACAAAATCCACGCATTCCAGTGCCGCGACGATTTCAGCGCGCTCGTCATGAGGCACTACCGGATAATCAGCGCCTTTCAGCTGCCGCACGGAATCATCGGAATTGATGGCTGTCAACAGCACGTTGCCGATATCAGCGGCTCCCTGCAGATAACGGATATGCCCGACGTGCAACAAATTGAAGCAACCGTTCGTGAAAACTATCTTCTGCCCGTCCTGCTTCAGCGCATCGATTCGACTTTTCAATACATCGTGATCGATTATGATTTCAGCCATTTGGATCATTCCCAACTGATTGAGAAAATTTAACCCGATTCACCAGGAACCGTGCTCAGTCGCAGACTGTTCTTCAGCTCTTTAGGTGTGCAGGTGGCGGTTTCCGCTTTGGTGACCACCAGCCCGGCGGCGTGATTCGCCAGATGCGCCGCCTCCACGGGGCTGGCCGAGCTTGCCAAACCCAGAGCAAAGACAGCCGCGACCGTATCGCCGGCACCGGTTACATCCGTCACATCGACCCGCCCCACGATCGGAATGGATACCGGCGCTTCGTCCTCCTGACACACAGTCATGCCCTCGTTACCGCGCGTGACAAGCAAAATCTCCAAACCAAGCTCTTCTCGCAACTTCGTGCAGGAATCCATGTTCGGTTCTTCCTGCGGGAAAGTGGCTTTCAAACAATTTTCGAACTCTTGCCGGTTAGGGGTCGCCGCCGTAACACCTCGAAATTTGTGAAGTTGATACCGAGAATCGACGATCACCGTGGTTTCTTCAGCCCAAACGCCTGCTTTCTCAATAAGTTGCTGCGTGAAAGTCCGGTTTAAATAATCCGATAGAATCACTGCATCCACACCGTTCAGGCGGGTTTCCATCTCCTCAACAAGTTCTTCCCGTATCCTTTCCGGCAGGGCTCCTTCCTCTTCCCTGTCTATCCGCACCACCTGTTGCTTGGCCCTGTTGGGCCCCCCGGCCATAATCCTCGTTTTCGTGCATGTGTCCAGTTCAGCATACTCATGCAACGCTGATATCTCGGCTCCGGCCTCTTTCAATGCCTCCCGAATTGCCGCTCCTGCCTTATCGCTTCCCAGCGCCCCGATACAATCCACCCCGGCTCCGAGCGCAACGAGATTCCGCGCCACATTCCCGGCCGACCCCGGCACGGTACGTTCGGCCTGCTGACTGAGAATCGGAACGGGGGCTTCCCGTGAAAGTCTGCTGGGCGTGCCGTAAACAAACACATCCGCCAGAAAATCACCCAGAACCGCCACCCGCTGTTCGGCAAAACCGTCGGCTATTTTAAGCAATCGTTCTTCGGTTGTTCCTTTCATGCTGACCTCAATAAATTTTCGGCGGCCTCAAGAACCATATCCGCCGTAATTAATTTCATGCAGCGATGATCCGTGGGACACTCCCGCAGATGACACGGCCCGCAGGGCACGTCCTTGCGCAAAACCACTTCTTTATCATAACCCGTCTTCGTGTGTCGCGGATCGGTCGGACCCATTATGACAACCGTGGGAACCCGAAACGCCGTCCCGATGTGACGCGGTCCGGTGTCCGTGGTCACAAGCAATTCGCACCGAGCAATCATTGGTTTTAAAACACTCAAAGACAGTTCCTGTGGATCAAATTGGAGGCAGCGATGCGACATATAAGATCCGATCTTGCGTCCGAGCTCTTCCTCGCCCGGACCGCAAAGCACGGCGGCTTGCCAACCGTGACGTTCTATCAGGGCGTCAGCAACCTGCGCGAACTTTCTGCAATCCCAGAATTTGGCGGAACCAAACGAGGCCCCCGGTACGATACCGAACATCGGTTGCTGCGGGTTCCCGCCCGCCTGAACCACCAATTCTTCCGCCTTCCGCGCCACTGCCGGGCTGTAGAAAAGTTCCAGAGCGCGTTCGTCGGTATATTTCAATTCCAAAAGCTCGCACAAACGCATATAAGCCTCGACCTTCGGGAGGGGCAACCGCTCTCCGTTCTGCCGCGGCCACATCAGATAATCCGTCAATAGCCATTTCTGGTCGCCACGTGAGTTTGCCACACGCCGTTTCGCGCCGGCGAGCCGGGCCAAAAGGGCCGATCGGAAACTGTGTTTCAACAAAAGAGCGAGATCCAACTTTTCCTGCCGGAGTCGTTGCGCGGCCCGCAACATAAACACAGCACCTTTTTGCCACGAAAAAGGGCCGCCGTCTGCAGGAGGTTCATATTCCAGGATGCCATCGTACCACGGCGCGTCCTCAAAAATACCCCTGAGGTAAGGCCGAATAATAAAAACAATTTGCGCTTCGGGATAGTTGCGCCGCACGCACCGCAACGCCGGGGTGGCCATCACCGCATCGCCCACCCAGTTCGGACAGTCTATGGCAATGTGTTGAGCCTGAGGTATCGGGCCCATTCCGTTCATCCCGCCTCTGAACCATTCATGATTCCGGCCTTACGCCGTTCTTCCAAAGTCTCTTTGTCCGGCTCCAAAACGGCCATAAAATCATTGTACTTGATCGCGTAATGCGGCCGGTCTTGTTCCAACAAGACCCGGGAAATCTCGTGGTCTTTTTCCACAAAGTCATCTTCCTCCTGAGCCCAGGCCCCTTCATCCATCTCGCTGATACGCTCAAGTTCAGGCCGATAGAGTTCCGGAGCGTAGCCGGCGCGTACGTTCACCTCCCACGGAATAGTCCGACGCAGCTTCCGGATCCGAAGATTTTGCTCGGGGCCAAAATCCAGGCACGATGCCGCCATGAAATTCGTCAGACGGTGCATGGCTTCTTCATTAACGTACCCGCCTTCGACACTCATATCGTAGGCATCTGTATTGAAAAACGGGAAGAAAATCGACCATCGGAACCGGCTGGGCCCAATCTGGGCCAGCAAATCCAGCGTCTCGTCAAGCTCCTCCATGGTCTCCCCCGGCAATCCCAGCATGACAAAGGCAGAGGTTTCCAGCCCCGCCCGGTGCGCCGTCTGGAAGGCTTCATCAATCTTTTCGTCGCTCATACGTCGATGCATAATTTCACGCCGGACCCGCTCGCTGCCGCTCTCAAGACCGAATTTCACGATGCGACATCCGGCCGATTTCAGCATCTCGGCCCGATCCCGATCGAAAAACCTCACGTGAGCATTGCACACAAAGGGCAGATCGGAAACCTCCGCATATCGCCGGCACAGATCCCGCAGATAATCTTTCTCAAGCGTCAGGATATCATCGTCAAAAATGAAC
>JAGXLK010000481.1 GCA_018334735.1 Planctomycetota bacterium
GACGCGCCGCGAGGACATATTGGAATCGAATCCAATAAACCAGACGCGATTGAAGCCTTCAGCGATGCTGTTGCCGGGGAGCCCGACATTGAGGTCTGTCCGCTGGAGGTAAAATATCCCCAGGGCGCTGAACAACAATTAATCGTCGCTGTCACTGGACGTGAAGTCCCGAACGGAGGTGGTCTTCCAGCCGACGTCGGATGCCTCGTGCACAACGTGGCCACGTCCCTCGCCATTCGGGACGCTCTTCGTTTCCGACGTCCATTGATCGAACGACCGCTGACAGTCACCGGAGACGCAATCGAAAATGCCGGGAATTTCATCGAACGAATCGGCACCAGTGTTGAAGATATACTGCAGAGACAGGGAATACGCGAAAGTCCCCGGCTACTGGTTATGGGAGGCCCTATGATGGGGATTGCACAATCACGCTTCGACATTCCCCTGATAAAGGGCAACAGCGGAATTCTTCTCTGGAGCGAGGCTGAAATCATCTCTCAACGCCCCTGTATCCGTTGCGGACGTTGCGTGGACCACTGTCCTCTCGGCCTCGTGCCCAGCGATCTGAGCATATTTTGCGAGAACATGAACTGGGATGCCGCGAAACAGTCAGGGATGATGGAATGTAAAGAGTGTGGATGCTGCGCGTACGTATGCCCGGCAAACAGGCAAATCGTACACCTGGTCAAACTGGGTAAAGCGGAACTTGCAAAGAAAAAGAAAAAAAGTTGAAACAGTGAGTAAAAACGGCGACACAAAAAATCGGCTGCTGATTGAGGCCTCTCCCCACCTGCGAGAGCCGGACAGCATATCAAAAATCATGTGGAGTGTTGTGGTTGCTCTCGCACCGGCGATCGCGATGAGCATTTATTTCTTCGGCTTTCGGGCTCTGGTGCTCTACATAGCCAGTATAGCAACAGCAGTAGTTGCCGAGATACTCTGCCTTCAAATGCGCGGAAAGCCACTCAGTGATGCCAGTGATGGAAGTGCCGTGGTAACGGGCTTGCTGGTAGCAATGATTCTCCCGCCCGGCAGTTCTCTCTATTGCGTTGTTGTCGCATCGCTTTTCGCCATCACAATCCCCAAACACTGTTTCGGAGGGCTGGGACACAACATTTGGAATCCGGCTCTGGCCGGTCGTATATTCGTGCAATTTGCTTACCCGACCGAAATCAGTAAATCAGAGTGGCTTGTTCCCAGGATGCTTTTCCCGGGTGGCAACATTGACGCCATGACACAGGCGAGCCCTCTTGCCGAAGGAGGTGGTGGATTCTCGCCCGATTATTTCGATCTTTTCTTCGGAAACGGGATTTCTGGCTCACTCGGTGAAACCTGCAAACTCGCCCTCTTGATTGGCGGGATTTACCTTATTATCCGTAACCGCGTGGACTGGCGCGTCCCTCTGTTTTACATCGGGACTGTATTCGTCTTGACCGCTTTTCTTCCGGCTTCCAAAAGTGCTCCGGCCTGGATCAATGATCCTCTCTATCACATTCTTTCCGGTGGTCTATTTATCGGCGCATTTTTTATGGCTACCGATATGGTTACAACTCCAGTTACACCAACCGGAAGAATCATCTTTGCCCTCGGCTGTGGAACATTGGTGGCACTCATACGGCTGTATGGAGGTTATCCCGAAGGAGTAGCCTATTCGATCATTATCATGAATACGGCAACTCCATTGATCGACAGATGGGTTCGGCCACGAATTTACGGGTCACGAAGTCCTGAAACTGCAAACAAACAATCATGAATCAGAAAACACCCGGCACTTTGAAGAAAATCCTGGTCTATGGCGGCATTTTGATGTGCGTCTGCCTCGCCAGCGGCGCTTCACTCGCTGTCCTGTATCAAAATACCCAGGCCCGTATCTCCAAAAACGACATGCGCGCCTTTATTGATGCTATGAAAAAGGCCCTTGCTACTATCGGAGAACTCGAAGTCGTGGTCTCCTGGCCATCACAAGTCGACATCCCAGAAGATGGTAAAATCATGTTGCAAACTGAAACTGGTGAGAAATATGTTGCGATTCCGGTTTTAAAACCGCTCGGAGCCGGTCAAAATCCACCAGCAGATGCAATTACCGTTGAGAGCCCCGCTGCGAACAAAACGTATATTGTGCCGAAACCCTTCCAGCAGAATTTTAAACTGATACAGACCCATGATCCCCTGTTTATTCTAAAAACCCAAACCGGTGTACGCTACGCCGCAACCGGATCTGAGCAGGGATATCAGAGCCGCGTCACAGTCATGGCTGCCATAGATGCAAAATCTGTCGAACGCCCAGTAAATAAAAACCCTTCAATATTCCGTGTGGCTGTTGTCACTTCGAATGAAACACCCGGGCTGGGCGAACGTATCAAAGAAAAAAAACCGGATGCAACACTTTGGGGAGCCATTCTTGGCAAAAGTGGCAATGGCAAAGGCAAACGCCCGGCTTTTCAAGAACAATTTACTGGCAAGAAGCTTTCCGATCTCGAAGTGATCCAGGATGGAGGCACAGTTGACGCTTTGACCGGGGCCACCATCACCAGCCGCGCAACTACCGGGGCGGCGGCAAAAGCCATCAGGCGTATCGTTCGCGAAACCAGCCGACTCTACGGGACAAAAGCATCGGAACGGAATCCGTGATACCGCTGACATTTCCCCACTAAAACTACAATGTCCGAAAACGAAAATCAGGACTCAAAACAGAACCGGGCATCCGACGAGGAATCGGAGCGAATTATCCCGATTGAGAAAGCTCGCGGGGCTGAAAAGCAACAGAATGAAGAAGAGCAGCAAGAGCCTGCGCCCGGGGAGCTAAACCACCAGGAACAGAAAGCTCTCGTTGAAGCTATCCTCTTTGCCGCCACCGAGCCCCTCAGCAGCACTAAACTCGCCAACCTGGTAGGACTGGAAAGCGGAAATACTGCCAGATCCCTGATTAAAGAATTGCAAAACGAATACGATGAAGTACCTCGCGCATTCAATATCGAGGAAATTGGTGGCGGTTTTCAACTTCTGAGCCGCGCCGAATTTAATCCGTGGATCTCCAAACTGCGCACCACTCAAGAACAAAGTTCTCTGAGCCAGGCAGCACTCGAGACTCTCGCAATCGTCGCTTATCGCCAACCGATTACTCGAGCCGATATCGAAGATATCCGGGGGGTCCAAAGCGGGTATATTCTTCGATCACTCATCGAGAAGAAATTGGTGCGGGTTACCGGTCGTGGCGAAGAACTCGGACGCCCCTTGCTCTACGGAACCACATCGGATTTCCTGGAAGCCTTCGGGCTCTCCTCTTTGAGAGAACTGCCCGATTTGGAAGAACTCGACGCTTCCTCGGAAAGCTGAAACCCGCAAGTGGTCATTTCAAACTTGTGAACCCCGTTCCTGACCATCTGAGACACGCAGCATGCCTGAAAAGGAGTCACCCAGCCGAAAAGGCAAAAAACTCCGAGACGCCGTCCATAAAGACATCCACCTGACGGCGCAGGAGATCGAGATTGTCGACACTCCAACCATGCAGCGCCTTCGCGGCATCCATCAGCTCGGAGCCGCTTTTCTCGTCTACCCCTCTGCAC
>JAGXLK010000482.1 GCA_018334735.1 Planctomycetota bacterium
GGAAGGAAGGTAGCGGGGCAAAAAGGGAGCGTCGTTTTGGCTATCCCACACGCGTCCGTTTCCGGGGCGAAGCACACCGGTGACGTAAGGGTTACGCAGGCCGCTGTTTGGTCCGAGGACGTGGAACAGCTTCGCGTAGTCTGCTTTGAGCGCTATTTTGAGGGACAGCCCATCGATTTTGGCGCTTTTTGCCGCGGGAGCGACTTTGATGTCATATTTTGTGAGACCATCATACTCGACTTTTGCGTTCGAAGTGATTTTCAGTCCAGCACCGGATCCTGTTGCTTGCCAGGATGTGGCAGTGGGGCGGGTCTTGCCGAATTTGGCGCCGCTCCCTTTCAGGGTTACGGGTTTTTTATCCTTCATTGCGACGAATTCTGCGGGAGAAGCGAGAATTTCTTCTCCGCGCACGACGATACTGTTGAAATTGCCGTCTCGAGCAACCGTATAAGTTCGGCCCACCGTCTGTACGCACTCATCTGTTACGGTGACAGGGGTGAAAGGCGGGGCCGGTTTATCAGGCAGCCCCAGCGTGCAGTCGACGGACGGGTATGATACGCGCTGAAAGCGACTTCTAAATTCTGCGAGCGTTTTACCGTCATCCCGGCGCAGAACTCCGGTGAGATTGTAGGTGCCGACAGGCAGATTCCCGACATCAAGGACCACTCCGCCTTTTCCGTGGGCAAATTTTGGAATGGTGCCTGAGACTTCCCCTGGCTTGTGGGGAAGGTTGAACTGTACCTCGGCGCTTTTGACTTTCTCGATATCCAGCGGATTAACGGGAGCGACTGCAACGATCATTTTCCCGATGGACGGGCGGAACCCGAAAAAGACTTTTGCAGGACCTTCCGTATTTGTGCCCGTCACCCAGCCTTTTAGCCAGGCGCCCGCGATTCTGTTTATTTTGGAACTACCCGTGTTCACCGGGAATTTGCCAAGAGATGTGATAACTCGCCTGCTGGTCGCGCTGGCGAGTGGTTGCAAATCCTCTTCGGTGTAGGAAGCCCGGGCGTTTTTGCGTTCGATTTCCTCGAAAGGATAACCATAAATCTGCAGTTCGTCGAAACAGGTGGCCCATTCGTTGCCGAAGGTTATGTAGGCGACATTATGGCTCTGCCATGTTTCCGGTCTGGCCAATTCTGTCGGGTGGATTTTTGTGCCGTCGACCCAGCATCCCAGGAGGTGGGCAAAACGATCGCTCCAGGTGATCGTTACATGTCGCCATCTATGGGGCACGATCGGGAGGCGCGGGCGCTCGAAATGTTTTCGGTATTTTGGTCGGACCGCCAGGGCTCCGTCGGCTCTGTCCTGTTTGAGCATTACCAGAGGACGCGGCGCGCCTTTTCCTTCGCGCGGCATTCCCCAAAGAGTCAGGACATGGGTTCTGCGGTGTGTGTAGGACCATGTTTCGTGGCGACCGGGAGGTGTGGCAAGGTTGTCCCAGTTAACCGGTTTGAACCAGAACTCGAGTGTTCCATTGGGCAGATGGGTGTTTTTTGGCAGGTCGAGCCGTGCCTCGCCTCCTCGTATGAGCACTGCTCCGCCCCCAACGCCATCGATAGGTTTAACAGGGGAAGCTGTACCTTTTTCTTCGCGGTGCATTTGCTCCTCCATGTCGGTCGCCAGATCCGGCATGCCGTCGTCGCCCAAAAGATCGGCGGCGGGCTCGCCGCCTCCCGTAACAGGCACAACAGGCGGAGCGGTAGTGAGGTACCGCGTTTTTTCAGGGGGGCGAATGCGTTCAAGTGCATCCTCAGAGAATATCTCGCAATAAACCTGCCTGGAAAGATGTCGGAAATATTCTTTAGAACGGGTAACAGACTCTCTGGATTCAGCACCCGGAAACGTCTGGTCAAAAAGTCTATATATCCCGGCGGCTCCCATTGAGATGCGAAATTCATCCATACTCCCTGTGAAACCGGCGTTTTCTCCTGTCGAATTGCCCAGTGAAACGAAGAGTTTATCCGTGCCAGCGCTGCGGTGCTTTTCAGCATCCCATGCTACTCCCGCACTGGCTCCGTTTATGAGCAATTCTATCCCCGACTGGTCGCCGTAGATCCGATTGGGTTGCACGAAATGTCGGCGGAGAAGGGCGACGTGAAACCAGGATTCTGCAGGAACCGGCTGTTTTGTCTCGCAGTTTTCGAGCGCGTCTCCCCTCAACTGGAAATGCAGTTTTGGTGTCAGATTAAGGTGGAAGCGCGGTCCGCGCGACATCTGCAAAACACAGACATCTTTTGCCGGAGCTTCAGGGATGCGGATCCAGAAATCAACGATATATGAAACGCCTTCTCGCGTTCCGCCGACGATGTGGGAATCGGCCGGATTTTTCACGGTTATGGCTGACTTGCCATCGAATTTGAGAGCTGTGCCGTGTCGCCCTTGTGTGGTTTGCGCTTTCCCGGTGAGGTGTCCATTATTGCTTCCAACGGTGGAATCGGAAGCTTTTCCCTTTTCAAAACGCCACAGGAGCAACGTCGTGCCATTCGGTTCCGGTTCAGCGTTCGGGTCAATCCTGTAGGGCAGATCGACTTCGCGTCCGTAAGAAGATCGCAGAAGAAATGACAGTATCAGAATGTAAATGACTGCGCGTCCGTTCCAGTTCATAGGCAATTCCCTCCTCAAAGAAAGTATACATTTCTGGCCCGGCAAAACAAGTATTTCATGAACAAAAACCGGGCCGCATTCATCCGCACTCACCCGGGCTGCAGGAGGGGAGTATTCTCGCTATACTGTTCTGTGTGCCGTGAATCATCGCAGTTTATTTGGAAAGACAAGATGTTTTCGTAGTGCTTCGACCGAGATTCAAGAACGAAATCGCCTTGCAGGAGACAATTGATGAGCCAAAACACAGATGAAATTGTTACGGGAGACGAGCGGCTTCGTATGATTGTCGGGTGGAGACCGACGGGGAGGGACGGGGCAAGGTGGGATTTGCGGCGAGACTGCGGCATGAGTGGCCGGATCCCATTGATATCGGGCACCGGCGTTACGTGTACAGCTCTATGGGACCGGATGACGATCCCGTTCACTTTACGGCCAGGCGGCTTCGCCGTTACGTGCAGGAGGAACTGGGAAAACCAACCGTTAAGGAGCGCGCGGCCGAATTACCGGAAGTGGATTACATGTTGAAATCGATCTCCTTGAAAGCATGGCACGCTATGGAGAACGAAGGGGCCGAGATGGCGAACCGGGATAAGAGCAATCCGATTACCTACCAGTCGGCCATGACGTTTGATGAGACCAAGATCCAGCTCCAGCGACTTCGTAAAGGCGGGATCGACAAGATGCACGTCTTCGTCAACGGTTACCAGCCGCGAGGTCACGACGGTCTGTATCCCAGCCGGTTCCCCATTGATGAGCGAGCCGGTGGGGAGGAGAAATTCCGCGAACTGGTCCGTTTTGGCAAAGAAATGGGATGCCACATGTCCGTCCATGATGATTTCATGATGAATCTACCGCACTCACCGGATTATGATCCAGATGTGGTGATCCGCGATAAGTACGGTGAGCCACTGCCAGGTGGCTGGTGGGGCGGGGGAGTCGAATACCAGACGTGGGGGCT
>JAGXLK010000483.1 GCA_018334735.1 Planctomycetota bacterium
GATTATGTGGCAGTAGACCAATTGTTCGTTGATAATGCACGTGAGATTTGTTCTGAAAGCGAACCACGTCATAAAAAATGCCCGGTGGAGTCGATTTGCCCGAAAAAGGGACTTTGAACCGTAAACGAACTTTCAAAAACTTTCCGATGTTGCTCCAGGAGCATTACGAATGAAAAAACTCAATTTAGGTATCCCCAAAGGAAGTCTGCAGTCTTCAACGATCGAGATGATGCAGAAAGCAGGCTACCAGGTTGAAGTGCGTCATCGATCCTATTTTCCCGCCATTGATGACGACGAACTTAATGTGCGTCTGTTTCGCCCTCAGGCTATGTCTCGCTTCGTCGAAAAAGGTGTTATCGACGCCGGACTGACCGGTGCGGACTGGGTTGCTGAAAATGAGAGCGATGTCCACGAGGTCGCAAAATTGGTATACGCCAAACAACAGCTTGTCCCCGTTCGATGGGTCGTGGCGGTGGCGGAGGGTAGCGATATCGAATCCGTGGAGGACCTTGAAGATAAGCGTATAAGCACCGAGCTGGTCAATGTGACCCAAAAATTCTTGGATGAACGGGGAATCAACGCAACGATTGAATTCAGCCACGGGGCGACAGAAACAAAAGTTCCGGACCTGGTCGATGCTATTGTGGAATTAACTGAAACGGGGCGAAGCCTCCGGGAAGCCAATCTGCGCGTGGTGGAAACAGTGATGGAGAGCACTACGTGCCTGATAGCTTGTAAAGAATCATGGCGGGATGAATGGAAACGGAACAAGATTGAGAGTCTTGGCATGTTATTCAAAGGTGCTATGGTGGGGCAAAATAAGGTGGGGCTGAAGATGAACGTCGAAAAGGAAGCGCTCCAGAGGGTGTTGGACGTGCTACCAGCTTTGCGTAAACCGACTGTCAGTCCCCTCAGCGAAGAGTCGGGTTATGCCGTGGAGACGGTGCTCGAAGAGAAGATCGCTCGAGATCTTATCCCCGATCTAAAACGGGCCGGCGCCCAGGGTATAATCGAATACGCTTTGAACAAAGTCGTTTTATAGAGCCTGAAGCACTCGGCAAAACCACATTAGAGTTTTTCGGGGTTCTCAAGCAGATCTCGGAAAGTCGCGTAAAACTCTGCCGCTTGTGCACCATCCACAACACGGTGATCTGCACTGATAGTAACTTTCATCAGGGGTTCTATGCGGATAGCGCCGTCTTCTGCGATCACTTCTTCAGCTATTTTCCCGACGCCGATGATGCAGCTCTCGGGAGGATTGATAATAGGGATAAAATAATCTACCCCGTATGTTCCCAGATTGCTGATAGTCAGGCTGCCCCCTTCGTACTGATCTGGTCGAAGCTTTCCTTCACGGGCCGTAGCTGCAAGCGACTTGAGGTCGGAAGATATTTCCTTCAAATTGCGCCGGTCGGCATTGTGAATGACCGGCACAAAAAGACCATCCTCGACGGCGACTGCAACCCCGACATTGGCCTTTGAGTTGAGAAGAATAGAATCACCATCGAAACGAGCATTAACGCGGGGATGGTCTTTCATCGCCAGTCCCGCTGCTTTCACCAGCAAATCCGTAAACGTTATATGCACGTCAGCGGACATATTGAGTTCCTGGCGATACTCCGCAGCCGCCCGCATGTTGATCTGTCCGACGAGATAAAAATGCGGCACGGACTGTTTGGACTCTGCCATGCGCTGAGCAATGGTCTGGCGCATTGCCGGCAATTCCACCCGGTTGCTACCGGAAACCGTCCCAGTGGCCGCACCCTCCTCTGCGGCGCGCTGAACATCTTCACGGGTAATTCGCGTCGCCCCTTCGGCGGGTTCAAGCCCTCGGAGATCGACCCCCTGTCGGATAGCCACTTCCCTGGCTGTTGGCGTGTAATTTATCTGGGATAGCTCATCGAGGTACGTTTCAATGTCTCTTTCAATAATCCGACCTTGAGGGCCCGATCCGCTCAGAATGTTAACCGGTATTTCGTTTTCTTCCGCCAGTTTTCTGGCGCGGGGCGATATAAAAACGCGTGCGGCAGCGTCTGAACCCGGAGATATCCCAGAGGAAACGGTCTCTTGCTGAGCCGTTGCTTGATCTTCGGTACTTTCTGCCACCTCGACTGATTCTTTCGTCTTTTCACGTAGAGCACTCAGGTCCTCCGGAAGTTCATCGTCTTCCTCACCGATGATTGCCACCAGCTCATTTACGGGGACCGTTTTGCCTTCTTCAACGAGTATTTTTTTAAGCAAGCCGTCGGCAAAAGATTCGACCTCAAGAGTTGCTTTATCCGTGGTAAGTTCGAAAAGAACTTCCCCTTTTTTAACTTTATCACCTTCTTTTTTGTGCCATTTCTCTATCGTTCCTTCTTCCATTGTCTGGCCGAGTTGTGGCAGCAGGACTTCTTGAAGCATTTCCTTATCTCCAGATGTTATGGGCAGGTTAAGGACTTGGGGAAAGAACAATTTTAATTTCCAGGCTTGAATCGTGCAAGCACCAAGCGGCTAGCCCGGATCTTTCAATCGTCCTCAGTGCTGCAGATGCGCGGAAGCCAGAGCCGGGTGTATTCTCATGCCCCAGCTGCAGCCTGACAAAGCAGAGAGGCAGAACGGTGTTCAATAAAGAATCTACCCTGATTGGGCAACAATAGCTTCCAGTTACCCACAAAATCAAATGGAACGGACCACTAGACGCCGGGGTGACTGGCGACTGTTTCGGCAAGGCTCTTGGATTCGGTGGGGCGATCAGAAAAAATAACGTCCCGCCGCATTGCGACGCTGGAAACAAGTCCAAACGCGGCAAAGGTGCTGATCATTGAAGATCCTCCGTAGCTCATCAGCGGGAGAGTCAGCCCGGTAATGGGGGCGAGGCGGAGAGAAATGGCGATGTGTAAAAGACACTGGAAACCAAAAACCGCCATGATGCCTCCTACCAGAAGCCGACCGAAAGTGTCAGGTGTTTGTGGTGCGATTCTGGCCAGCATGAGCAAAACCATCAGGTAGAAAACAACCACCGCACTCGTCTTCACAAATCCCCACTCTTCGGCGATGACCGGGAATATGAAATCGGTGTGGCGTTCTGGAACTCTTTTCAGTCGATTCAGAACGCCGCGTCCCCAGCCCTGGCCCTCAAAACCTCCGCCAGCAACCGCAATGGTGGCCTGCCGGGCGTTGTACGATGCCGGGGAATGGGGACTGATGCGCGGATCGATAAAACTTATCACCCGTTGTTTTTGATAGTCTTTTAATGCTCCGGGAGTGAACCACATTGTAGCGGCGAATAAAACCCCTCCCGTGATGAGGAAAACAAGGTTCCGTATGGGAACCAGGGCCAGAAATGCGACCGCCAGGAAAGTCGGAAGGAAGAGCAGTGATGTCCCGAGATCGGGTTGGCCGATAATCAGTATCATGGGGGCGAATGTGAGAGCCAACGGAATGATAAGGTCACGGAAGCGGCTCAATCGGTCAGTGTAGGTAAAGTAAGTGGCCAGAACAATGACTACTAAGTATTTCATTGCCTCCGACGGCTGAATGCTGATAGGACCGATGCTGTACCATCGGCATGCTCCTTTCCT
>JAGXLK010000484.1 GCA_018334735.1 Planctomycetota bacterium
GCCGGGCCACCGCACGACACCGGGCACGCGAATTCCTCCTTCCCAGGCCTGTCCTTTCTGACCCCGGAACGGACCATTGTAGCGATCAAGATTACCGCGGAGAACGGGTCCGTTATCCGACGTGAAGACGATGATCGTGTTCTCGTCGAGCCCGTTTTTGGTAAGGGCCTCAAGTACACGGCCGATGCCAGCATCCATGGATTCGATCATGGCATAAAGCGTAGCAACCTCTTCGGTTAGATCCCCACTCGCGCGATACCGCTTGATAATCTCTTCCGGCGCCTGCAAAGGTTTGTGCGGAGCGTTGTACGCCAGGTAAAGGAAGAACGGGTCATTTGCATGAGCGTCAACAAACCCCACAGCTTCGTCCGACAAGACCTCGGTCAGGTAGCGTCCGTCGGTGCGGTCGGGGGTCCCGTTGCGGTCCAGCGTCCAGTTGAAGTAGTCCATTGCACCAAAGAGACCATAGAAATGCTGGAACCCGCGATTGTTCGGATGATAACGCATGTCATGCATGCCGTTATGCCATTTCCCGATAAGTGCAGTGGGGTAGCCGGCGTTTACGAAGACATCAGCGACTGTCGTTTCTTCGATGGCAAATCGGTCCAGCCCACGGTTCGACGGCACATCGACAGCCCCGGTCCGGTGATTGTACCGTCCGGTCAGAAGCGCGGCGCGAGCCGGAGCGCAGAGTGGCGAAGCGGAATAGTGTTGAGTAAGAGTAACGCCATCCCGCGCCAGTTGGTCCAGATTGGGCGTATCGATGATCGGATTGCCGTAGTGGGCCATATCGCCGTATCCCATATCGTCGGCGAGTATGAAAAGAACGTTGGGCTGTCTGGCGGGTTCATTGGACATTTGCTCGCTCCAATTTTATCGTCATTTTGTCCGATTTTTCGTCTTCATCTTTTCCGCAATCCATGTGCTCATTCATTTCCGGTAAAACGCAGACTATACAAATCTGCGTCGGTCATCACAAACCGGAGCCGCGCGGGCCGTCCCGAAATCTCGGCAAGGTCTTTTTCGGTCTCCCATTGGACTACCCGATCCAGTTCATCACCGATCTGCTGCACACCTTCTTGCAGAGTAAAATCGGGTATCGGGCGGCCCTGTTCATCCTGAACTTCTACGCGGATGTTCCCGGCCGCGGAGGTCGAAAAGTTTATTTCGAGCGTACCTCCATCGAAGATCAGAGGTTCTGTGACGAATTCTCCACCGCTGCGGGGAGCATTGATCGAGACAAACCCATCCTTGCGAAGGGTGTAGCGTCTGATATTCATCCCGTCTCCACGCCAGATGCCTTCCCGCGCGAAAAACGACCATTCCGGTGGCGCTCCCTGGAGCGCTGATGGCGTTTCAATCATCCCCCAGGCCTGGTAATTGTCGCCGTACGCCCATTGGTTCTCAAGCTGCGGACCGGGCCGGATGAAAGCTTCCCCCCACCGTTTGAACTTCCGCCCATCCCGGCTGCTCATGAAAAGGCCATCTGTGATGGCTGTGCCGTATCGCGGGTTCGCATCGGCTCGTTTTCGCCGGTGTTCCGGTTCCGGAAGTGCTTCAATGGCCGGAGACCATTCACGTTCAACGTATCGGCTGGGAAATCCCACAAAAATATGGGGTGCCCGGGGATACGGCATGACCTGATTTGTGTAGAGCTGTTCGATGGACACATCCGGGTACGATAACCACTCGGTGTCAGTCCAATTGACAAAATCCGGCGATGTTGCGGTCTTGATATCGCGGTAATTGCCTCCTTCTTCCCTCGTGTGAAAATCGCGCACGTAGATCCTGTACTCACCCTGTTCTGAGTCCCAGAACGCCAGGTTCTGTGAATCGAAGGAACCGTCTTCGCCGTGACGCAGGATCGGTTCTTCCTGCAGGAGTTGCCAGTGAACGCCATCAGGCGACGCCATTGCATACAGGTGTCCTTTCGTTGCCCGCCGATCGGCGCCGACGGCTTTGTAACGTTGGGCGGTATCGATATCCGGCCGCGGATCTTTGAACGGTGCGAAACCGTGGACGCCGTGCTGTTTTTTGCCCGCGCCCTGCCAGATGATATTGTTGTTCGAATCGCCCTCAAATTCGATAATTCCCAGGTCCGGACGATGCCAGTTGAGGCCGTCTTTGCTTTCCGCATAGCACACCCCCATCGGATGCGGTTCTGCACGCTTCCCTCCATCGCTGTCGCTGGCCGAGTCAAGATCGAGATCCCACCCCAGATAATACATGCGGACGATGTCGTCGTCCTGGAATACAGTGATGTACGTGCACATGGGTCCTTCCCAGGGTTTGTCGGTATACAGCACGACTTCCTGCGGTGTCGGATTGTGGAGTCGCAGACATAAATCATCGCCCATCCGTTCAATCAAATAATCATCGACAAAAAGCTCCCGGCGTGAACCAATTTCGATTACATCAGGTGTCGACATTGTTCATATCTCCCGCTCAGTAAAATATTGTGGGCCTTCAGCCCACCTATCCTTTTCCCGGTCCTGTATCCCGGGCCTCTGCGGACCTTTGGCCCGCTTCAGCCCGGGCTAATATCTTAAGGACTTTCAGTCCTCGTGCAATCACCGTCCGGCCCAACGCCCACCAAAGCTGCCTCTTAATCAGATTTCGCAAACAAAAATTGCGCCCGCATTTCGCCTCACCGCATCACCCCATCATGGCCCTGGTCTCCGGGCCCCACCGAGGTGCAACAATTTAGTCCGGTGAAACGCGGTCTGAAAGATCGCGGCGCCCCGGGGTAAAATCGCGTGGCGCATTTTCTGTGGGCTGAAGGCCCACAAGATTTATCACTCTCCCGCCAGACCAACCCACAAATCATTCGTAAAGCCATCTCTGCGGCACGCGGGTGATTTTCAGTCGGTTGAGCCCCCCGACGTCCGAATCTCCGGCACAATAGCCCAGCAGCACCGCATCATCGACCACAGTCATGCTTATGTAACAGTACCAACCATCGGGATTATCTTCCAGAACTTTACTGATTTCCCATGTCCTGCCCTCGTCCCGGGAAATGGCGGCGCATAGCGGCGTGCGTTTACCTTCCGGGAACGGATGCTTTCCCGAATGATCGTTCCAGACAACCATCAGATCATCCGTCTCAGACAACCGTTTGATTGAAGCGGGTGCGACGGGCGATACGAGTGGACCGGGACGTGGTTCACTCCAGGTTTCGCCGCCATCTTCGGAAATCGCCTCGTATTGGGTCCCGAGATCCGTCCGCGCCCACAAAAAAACGCGTCCGTCTCCCAGCTCAACAACACCGGGTTCCTGCAGACCAGTATGCGTTTCAATCCTGTCTGGAATCGTTAATGTACCGGGCGCCCGGTTCCAGCTCTCCCCCTCATCATCGGAATAATAGCACGTGGCATCCGCCCGGCTGCTCCAGGTCTCACGCGTTCCGTCCTCGCAGGAATGCAGAGCCGCGGGGACCAGCAAACGGCCGCTGCTGAGCTGAATCAGACGGTCATTGTTAATCACATGGTAGATCTTTTCGTCCGTGGCGCAGATCGGTTCGCTGAGCGTCTCCATTTCATCCGACGAACGTCGAACGAACA
>JAGXLK010000485.1 GCA_018334735.1 Planctomycetota bacterium
CCGAGCAGGGCCATATTATGCGTTGCCACTTCAATGAAACCAATGTTGGGTGTTGCACCGGTAGAAACCAGGGGCTGGAAATGGCGCGTGGGGAATACTGCGCCTTTCTGGACAACGATGTGATGGCCGTGGAAAATAACTGGGCGTCCGAGCTTATTTCAACACTCGAAGAGGAAGAAAATGCCGGGATTGTTGGGCCGAAGATGATTTACCCGTTTGGACCTCATCAGATCCAGTGCGCCGGCGTTGGAGTCTCCCCCAACGGCCGCATAAAATTCAGGGGCCGGGGGGATGACCGACATACACCACGATATAATGTCCGTCGGGAAGTTCAATGTCTTATCAGTGCCTGTTTTCTTTTTCCCAGAAGTTTGTATGAGGAGATCGGTGGACTCGACGAAGTCTTCAACCCAATCGAATTCGAAGATTTTGATTTCTGCTATCGAGCGAAAGAAGCGGGATATTGTTGTATTTATGAACCCGGCGTCGAGATGTACCATTGGGAAAGTATTACCAGCGAGGGGACGGCGAAACTGCCGAATACTTACCTTATCATCAAGCATGGCATGATTTTTAAAAAGCGCTGGCGTCACATGTTTAAAAAGGAAGATGGTCCGCCTGATTCCGAATGCAAGTGGGAAAAAATTACGATGGAAAGTCTGGATGGGAAACGCTCTCGGTGAAAGGATGTTGCTGGAAACAGGGGAGAATTTGCAAAAGGGACTGACAGTTCGGTTACCACGGAAGGTTGTCTGGCGCGGGGAAATCGGGTAATTTCGATTTGTGCAGAGTTGCATCCGTGATGACTACTTTCAAAAGGAATAATTATGGACAAAGAACTGGAAGACAAAATCAAGGAAATGATTGTGGAAAGATGTTTTCTGACCATTGGTCCCGAAGAAATCGACGATGAAGCGGATTTGATGGACGATGTGGGTCTCGATTCGGTTCAGATACTGGAAGTGGTAGTCGGACTGGAAGATGAATTTGGTGTTACGATTGATGATTCAGATTTTGACATCGAGAATTTTGAGACGGTGGCGGCGATTGCCGACTATGTCCGTGATAATGAAGAAACTGGACAGTGATTTTGGAGAGTCGCGAATATTATGACACCTTATGAGATTGTCCGGCGGGCGATAGAATTCGATAAACCGAAACGAATTCCAATTCGGCTCGGAACGATCGGTTTTGACGATTGTTGCTGGGTCGGGTGGAAGCCACCGGAAAACTGGGAGGCTCGAGCGGAAAATGTGGATGAGTGGGGGTGTCGCTGGGAGCGTCCCACGACCGTGCAGAATATGGGACAGGTTAAGGGGCATCCGTTGGAGGATTGGCGTGAGCTGGAGAACTATCTCGCCCCCGATCCGCATATCCCATCGCGGTTCCGGGATACAGAAGAGCAGCTTCAAGAGGCGGGTGAAAAATACGTTGTTATTGGATGTGGATTTACGCTATTTGAACGAATGTATTACCTGCGCGGGTATCAGAATCTTTTGACGGATTTTTATACGCAACCGAAACGTGTGGACGAGCTTGCGGAAAAAGTGGTGCAATTCCCAATTGGTATCGCGGAGGAGGTCGGCAAGCGATTCGGAGGTCGCATTCACGGATTTGCAATGACCGATGACTGGGGTACACAGCAGCAGTCGACAATCAGCATTCCCATGTGGCGGCGATTTTTCAAGGAACGTTATCGGCGGCTGTTTGATGCGATCCACGATGCGGGAATGCATGCGTGGATGCATTCATGCGGAAAGGTCAACGAGGTGATCGAAGAATGGATCGATGTGGGGCTTGATGTTGTGAACCTCCAGCAGCCTACACTGCTCGGCATTAAGGAGATCGGTCAACGATACCGGGGGAGAATCTGCTTTGAAACGCTTTGTGATATCCAGAAAACACTTCCAGGGGGTTCCCCCGAGGAGATTCGAGCGGAAGCACGGGAATTGCTGAAACAATGGGCCACTTCGGAAGGGGGGTTCATCCTCAGTGACTACGGGGATGGTGCCGCGATCGGAGCTGCTGACGAGCAAAAACAGATTATGTGGCGCGCATTTACTGAACTGGCTGCGCCTGAACTGGAGGGATTGAAACCCTGGGAAGAAAGTGGGACGGTCCATCCCGCCTGACACGTATCTCCTACGATTTATCGAGGAAATCAGATGAGAACGAACGAAATGGCAGATGTCGTTAAATCAGACTGGTTTGGACGGGACGTCACTGTGTTGCTTGAGAATGGAAAATCAATGACAGGTGAATTATCGGAAACCAGTTCAAATTATATTGTTCTGACAACTCAATCTGGCGATGAAGTTCAGATTATGGTTCACGCTATTGTTCTAATAAAATCCGCGGGGGCATCTTCGGCTTGAGGGAGAATGCGGAGGATCTTCCGGAAAGTTCCCGGGGCAAGCAAAAACCCCGCGAATGCGGGGCATTTGCAGGTATGGTGGGTAGGGTCGGAATCGAACCGACGACACCGGCCTTTTCAGGGCCGTGCTCTACCCCTGAGCTACCTACCCACCAGAGCAAGCAATTCTACTTGCCAGGAATTAGTTCGTCAAGCAGAAAGAAATAACCTCCGGGCCTCAGGACAACTTTTTTTCAAGCAGTTTTCTCACGGCATCGAAAGCTTCCGGTAGTTTGTCTGGTTCGGAACCGCCGGCCTGGGCCAAATCAGGGCGTCCCCCTCCGCCTCCACCCAATACACCGGCAGCCGTGCAAGCGATTTCTTCTGCGTCGAGCCCTTTTTGCACAAGATCGGGGCTGAGCCCTGCCACGAGCGCGACTTTCTCGTTTTGTCTTGATGCCAGCAGACAGGCGACATTTTCATTGTTCTTACGGAGCACATCGGCCGCGCTCCGTAGTTCAGAATGCCCGCCATCGAGTTCCGTGAAAATGGCTCGCACGCCCGCAATTTCCTCGGATTCTTCGATCAGGCCACCGCCGGATGCCATCTGGCGCACGGCCTTTTCCCTGGCGTTCTGGAGGTCTTTCTCGAGTTGACGGATTTGATCCTGTAGATCTCGGGTTCTTTTCAGGAGATTTTCCTCCTGCGTGTTCATTTCATCAGCCAACCGGGCGAGCAGACGTTCGCGGTCACGCAGCCGTTCCAGCGTGTTGGTGCCGGTTAGGGCTTCGATTCTCCGGACGCCGCCGGCGACGCTGCTCTCGCTTGTGATACGGAAAAGCCCGATTTCGCCCGTCCGATCGCAGTGGGTGCCCCCACAGAGCTCGCGGCTGTAATTGCCGATGCTGATCACGCGCACGATATCGCCGTATTTTTCTCCGAAAAGCGCCATCGCTCCGATTTCCTGGGCTTCGCTTCGGCCCATATGTGCCGATACGACCGGATCATCAGTCAGAATTTTATCATTTACGATGTCTTCAACTTCAAGAAGTTCCTGGGTGTTCAATTCTGTCGGGTTTGAAAAGTCGAACCGGAGATGATCGGCGGACACCGCGGAGCCGCTTTGCGTTGCGTGTTCGCCCAGCACTTCACGCAGCGCGTAGTGGAGGAGGTGGGTTGCCGTGTGGTTGCGGGCGGTGGCCCTGC
>JAGXLK010000486.1 GCA_018334735.1 Planctomycetota bacterium
GAGGAATTGAACGATCTTTTTTCCCGTTTGATGAATTCATGGTGAGGGCAAATCTCCAGCAGGAGCAAAGCGTGTCTGTCCGGTCGAACGATAGCTCAGCTCATTATATCTGTCAAGCTGGGATGTTGCCCTTCAGTTCCGGATGGGTTAACATAAGGAAGGTTGAGTGTTTCACAGCGAGGATCTTGTCATGAACGGTGGAAATCTGAACGCTTTTTTTTGTGGGTTGGTCTGTCTTTTTATCGGTATTGCCAGCCCGGGGTGCATCCAGCTTCCCATAAAAGAAGAAACTGAAGAGGCCGAGGGGCCGCCCCCAATGACTCAGGCTCAGCTCATCAGCTACGCTCAGGCTGAACAGCTCCTCGTCTCGGAAGAGCCTGCCACACGAGAAAAGGCCGCCATTAAGCTATTGGGTATGGGGAGACCAGAAGCAACCGAAGCGGTACTTGAACGCATGCAGAATGCGGAAGATCCACAAGCCCGTGTGGATATGATCAGGGCAGCGGCTTTCTGCCGAGCACACCGATGTTTTGAGGCGATATTGGAATCGATTAAGGACCCCAGTGACAAGGTCAAAAGGGCAGCGGCTGACGCTCTCGGCCATTTTAGCAAATCGGAACAAATTGAAGCCATGAAAAAGGTCGCTGGGAATTCTTCTACCGCCCCGCGTGTGCGCGAGTTGCTTTGCCGGTCCCTGGGAGAAGGAATATTTTTGCAGGCAACACCTGTTCTTCTCCAGGGCCTGGATGATTCTCATCCTCAAGCTGCTGAAGCGGCGCTCTGGGCTTTGCGGCATATGTCGGGGCGTAATCTATCCGGGGACTCCGCGCGTTGGGAAAAGTGGTGGACCGCGAATCGTGCGAGAACGCGAGAAGAGTTACTGGAGGAAAGGATCTGGAAACTTGAATCGAACTTAAAAATAAGCCAGAAAAAGCGCGACGAGCTTCAGGACGAACTGGATGAGCTTTCGAGCCTAATGAGGTATTCCGCCCGGAGCAACCCCGGCAGGTTGGTCAAGGCACTTCTGAGCGAACACCGCAGAATTCGTGAATATGCCGCTTACAAACTTTCGAGCCTGGATCGTGACATATTGAAATCGGTTTCACTGAGCAGTAACGAGACGTACGAGACGCTCCGGCAAGCACTCGTGCGCAGTAGCCCGGCTGTCCGGGAGAATATCGTTGAAGTTGTTGTCAAATTGGAGGGCAATCACCGCAATACGTTGCTGTTAGAGGCCCTCGATGACCATGATCCGGACGTTTTGGTAACAGCGATTGATGCTGTTAACCAGCAGATGGGAAAGCCAGCCGTCGAGCGACTCAAGGAACTGCTTCAACACACAAAACCGAGTGTGCGGGAAAGCGCAGCCAATGCGCTCGGAAAAGTGGGTTCGGACGATGCTGTTCAATCCTTGCTCGGTGTGCTTGATGATAAAGCCGAGAATGTGCGATGGTTCGGTGTGGAAAGTCTGCGGAAACTTGATGCCGTCCACGCCGTACCACGTCTGTGCGAATTGCTTGAGAATGACGAAAGCGCCCGGGTGCGTGAAATTACGGCAAATGCGTTGGGAGATCTTGGGCAGCCTGCAGCGGTGCCCGTGTTGCGTGAGGCTCTTACGGATAAAAACGAAAGGGTGCGAGAAGCAGCGGTGGCAGCCTTGAAATCATTGGCAGAAAGCAATTTCGAACGGGCACTTATCATTGCCGAGACACTTAAAAAGCAAGATCGCGGCGAGGCGGCCATCGAAGTCCTCCGTAAAGGGATACAGAAATTTGGCGATAATGAAGAACTGGTCGAACAAACGCGTGAAGCACGCCTGGAGCTGGCGGAAATTCTGGAAGGACAGGAGGACTTTGTCGGGGCGGCAACCGTTTACGGAGAAATTGTAGCGCGTGGACAGGACGATATGAAAATCCGAAGTGAGTTCATTGACTGCTGGTTCAAGGCTGGGGAACCCCAACGTATTCTTGAGCCGATGAAGAAATGGCTCGATTCAGACGAGGGGGGGGCGTTGGAGACGCTCGTTGATCTCGGGCTTGAAACCGTGAAAAAGCTAAGAAAGGTGGACGAGCAAGAACTCGCGACTCAATTTCTCGAAGTCCTCACAGCTGCAGCAACAAGAGCGGGAGAGGAAAAACTCCTTGAGCGTTTGAAAAAAGCGGAAATCAAAAAGCCCGAAAAAGAGGGAGCGGACAACTCTGAAACGGAGAAAGAAAAGGAAGAGTAATCGCTCATCAGATGTCAGTCCTTCCCTCGCAGGTTATCTTGCTAATATTACTGGCGAAGGCTCTCAGTGAATCAATTTTCCTGTCGTGCCGAGGTTAAGTTTGCCGTATTTAACCCCGCGCATACTGATGAGCTTTTCCCCGAAAGCGCGCACTTCTTTGCCCGGGCCTTTTAAAACGATAATTTCAAGACAATTATGGTGGTCAATATGGATGTGCAGCGATGAAATGACCTCTCCTACGTGCTCGTGTTGTGCGTCGAGTAAGCGGGTATCGACGGACATTTCATGGTGATCGTAGACCAGGAATAAGATGCCAAAATTTTCCGTTTCGCTGGTTGCCCATTCCTCTTCCACAAGTTCTTCCCGGATCAGGTCGCGGATTGCTTCTGAGCGGTTTTCGTACCCTTTTTTCCGGATCAGTTTGTCGAAATTGTCGAGTAACTGCATGCTCAACGAAACCCCGAAGCGAACCGTTTCTGACATTTCTGAATTCTCCTCCGAACATCATTTGTTCATTCAGGTTGCCGGAAGGCCTGATTCTTCAAGTTCCGGTGCCGGGAAAGGCAATCGGCGGATGATTTTCTTAAGGGAGAATGTTTGGGGAAGTTGGAGACGTCCTTTTTGCCATGAGCGGAGTTTTTTGACGAACCCGGCGTTTGTCTGGTGCCAGGACGCCACAACATGTTTGCCCCAATATCTCAGCATGGCAGTCCCAAAACGGAACGTTGAAAGCGATCTGAGACTCGAACGGACAGAGTAAAAGCGACGGTTAGCACGCATTGTGCCAATCTGCAACTCCAGAGGAGTCATCTGCGCCGGTTCGAAAACGACATGGTGGCCATCATAGAGGGACCAGTCGCGAGTGAAGATTCGCCCTTGTTCCTCCATCTGGTTGTAGAGTTGACTCCCGGGAACCGGTGTGAGAATCAGGAACTGAACCGTATCGATTTGATTGTGGCTGGCAAACCCGATTGTTCTTTCAAAAGTTTCCTTGTCGTCGTGCTCCGCGCCGAACATGAACATACCATGTACCGGGATCCCGTAGTCGTGAAATCCCTCAATGCTCTTTTTAATATCATTTATAGTTTGATGCTTATTGTAATCGTCAAGCACTCTTTGATCCACGGATTCATATCCGACATAAACACGTTTACAATTGGTACGTTGCAACAGATCCATCAGCTCTTTATCGCGCCAGGTATCGGCGCGAACCTGTGCATACCAGCGATTGGGAAGGCGGTCCAGGGTCAGAAGCTTGTCAAGCAATTCTTTTGTGCGACTCGGAACGGCGGTGAAATTGTCGTCGCAGATGAAAACATTTTTCC
>JAGXLK010000487.1 GCA_018334735.1 Planctomycetota bacterium
AAGATACCCTTCTCCTACGGTGGAACGTCCTTCTTTGAAATCGGCCCCCTTTCCTATTCCCGAGCCGGACTTTTCAAAGTCATGCGGGTGGGGCTGAAATGCAACGCGATTGTGCTTCTTTTGACAGCTCTTTTTGGCACGATGGAACTCGTAGAACTCGGTCATGCGCTCCATCACCTCAGAGTACCGCGCAAGCTGGTTCATGTGATCCTATTTACCATCCGGTACGTGGATCTCGTGCACCACGAGTACGGACGGCTTCGCAAAGCCATGAAAGTGCGCTGTTTCCGCCCCCGGGCGAACCGGCATACCTACCGCTCGATCGGTCAACTGGTGGGAATGCTGCTGGTGCGCAGTTTCGAACGGGCCGAACGGGTCCTCGCCGCGATGAAATGCCGCGGGTTCCGCGGTGAATTTCACGTTCTGACGCATTTTTCTCTCGCCGGACGGGACGTCCTATTCAGCGCCGGCTTTCTTGTCACACTGGTCTTTCTGGGAGTGGCCGAATGGGCATGAATTCGGAACTTATCAATCTGCGGGAGGTGGATTTTGCCTATTCATCGGCTCAGCCGGTGCTTCAGAGGACTGATTTTTGCCTCATAGAAGGTGATCGGGTGGCGCTGGTGGGGGCGAACGGCAGCGGAAAGACAACCCTCCTTCACCTGCTGGTGGGCCTCCTGAAACCCGATTCCGGGGAAATCGAAATCTTCGGGCGGGTCCGTGAGGACGAGGAGGATTTCTGGGAGGTCCGCGAACGCACAGGCTTGCTCTTCCAGGACCCCGACGACCAGCTGTTTTGTCCGACCGTGGCCGAGGACGTGGCGTTTGGCCCTCTCAATCTCGGCAAACCCCGCGAAAAGGTCGATATAATTGTTTCTGAAGTGCTGGAAGAACTCGGTCTCTCCGGTTATGAGGAGCGGATCACCTACAAACTATCGGGAGGCGAGAAACGTCTGGTATCGCTGGCGTGCGTGCTGGCAATGGAACCGGAGGTGTTGCTGCTGGACGAGCCGGTGGCGGGTCTTGATGATGAGATGTGGGACCGCCTTGTATCCATTCTCAAATCCCTTCCGCAGGCGATGGTTGTGGTCTCCCACGATCGGAGGTTCTTGCGCGAGGTCTGCAACAAATCCGTCCGCCTCCACGCCGGCCAGATTGAGCCCTTCGACCTCGACAACCCCATAGCGCACAGCCGGTAGATCTTTCACCGGCATATGCCGGGCATGATCCGCGGTCTCACTTTCCGACCAGAACGCCGCGAGGGGAACCCGGTTTTTCCTGAAATGGCCCTCTGGATCGTCGGGTGGCAGATATCTGTCCTTCTGACTCAGCTGGTAGCGATACCCGGCTTGGTAGAGGCTCCCCACAAGCATATTGAGCAGGAAGCCGCCGAATTTCCAGCATTGCTTTCTTATGTTCTGGCTGCTACAATCATGTGCGATATAATTTAGACGTGATCGACCCGGGGGCAGCACAGTAATGGCTCCCCCACAGTCCTATACCTTCACATCGGAGGCACCAATGGCCGGGGTAAAAAAGCTGGTAGTTGCGATCCTGTTTCTCACATTACCCATATTATCCTTCGCCTCGGGGGCAGAAAACCACGCGAATCGGGCCGTGATTAACTTGACCGATGGCTCGAAAATCGTTGGCCAAATACTCAAAAAAGACACACAAAAAGTCTACGTCGCCGTCGCTGGAACGGTCCTCCCCCTGGATCGGAAAGACATCAAAGACATAAAAGTCTCCGGGAAAAAGGAAAAGGGATTCACAGAAATCAAAAAAACAGGGCTTTACCGGATTGGCAAAGGGACGGTGAAGCCGGTCTCCGCTCATGTCGAACGCCTGGCGCCGGCTATCGTTGTCGTAAAGACGCCTTCCGGAGCGGGAACGGGCTGGTTCTCTAACCCCGACGGCCATGTAATTACGAACCACCACGTCATTGCCCGCGAGCGCTCGATCACGGTTACGGCCTTCAAAAAGACAGAAAATAACTTTAAGAGGAAAATCTACAAGAAAGTCAAGATAATTGCCGTGAGCACGAAGATGGATCTGGCGCTTTTGAAGATCGAAGAAGATCTGGATCTGGACATACCACAGCTTTACATAGGCGACTCCACAAAAGTGGAATCCGGCGACGAAGTGTTCACGATTGGTAACCCCCTGTTGCTTGAACGCTCAACGCACAAGGGGATCATAAGCAAAACCTCTCGGAACTACGAAGGTCGCCTTTTCTTGCAAACCGCCACGCCGATTAACCCGGGAAATTCCGGTGGTCCGTTGTTCAACGAACGCGGTGAAGTCATCGGGGTGGTCAACATGGGGTATATCTTCATGGAAGGACTCGGTTTCGCTATCCCTTCCAAGTACATCATTGAGTTTCTGGACAACGTTGATGCCTTTGCCTACGACCCGTCGAACCCCAACACCGGCAAAAAATACATGGAGGCGCCGATTCGGTCCACCGATGGCGCTATCGAATTCACGAGAGATGCTTTTCTCAAAACAGGAGCTGGTATTCAGTGCCTCACGCTTGCGGATGTGACAGGGGATGGAGCGCAAGAAGTATTTTTCGTCAATAATAACAAGGGCGAAATCGGCATAATCAAAGGGCGACAAAAAGCGCTGCCTCCCCGGCAGATTCTCACCTACGAGGATATCAACAAGCTACCTCCCAACCGCGACTTTAAACTCGACAGTATCCCCGTCCACAACAGAATTTACAGCCTCCGCATCGCCGACATGACCGGTGATGGTATCAAAGATATTGTTTTCTACGGCGACCTGGACGGCTTATGCTTGATTCCCGGCAAAAAGAACGGAAGCTGGGGGCAGAAACGAAAGACGGCCGATATAGATGTCAGCCAGGCACGGGACGCCCTGCGTATAGCTGATATTGACAACGACGGGAAAAACGAAATTTTCGCACTGAGCAAAGGTAAATTTACCGTCGTGAACCGCGGTGCGGAACACCGCGAATTCCCGCTGAACGCCGCCTTTTGGGGCAGTATACGCCGATACCTTTTACGCGACGTCAATGGAGACGGACGGCTTGATGTGCTTTTTTTCTGCACCAGCAAGCAGTACGCCACACGACTCTACGTGCAGGATGAAGAAGGAAACTTCGCGCGGGAGGAACTCGTCGAGTCCAGCATTCAGGGACCGGTTGTGCCGTATGAAAGGGGAGACGATACGTTAAGAATGCTCACCCTGGAGAAAGGGCGTAACCGGATCATTGAGTTGACCCTGGAGACCGATTCCATCAAAACAGAAAAAGCCCGGGTCACCCCGTCCGTAATCACAGTTGCCCTCGCCGAAGGAGGCAAAGCCACAGACGATTTCGTCCTTGCTGATATCTATGGAAGCCCCGCCCCCGAAATCCTCACCTCAAGCAAAGCCGATAACGAATTTTTGATGCTCCATCCCCATCAAGACGGAATTGCAATTGTGCGCTCGCCTTCCCCGCGGAAAGTCACCGGGCTGGCACTGTACAGCAGAGAAAAAGGGGAAAACCTGCTCTTCGGCTGTTCCAATCAGGACGACCTGTTT
>JAGXLK010000488.1 GCA_018334735.1 Planctomycetota bacterium
TGGGCCCGGCGGGCGGCCTCCATTTTATCCGTCAGCTCCATCACCAGAATCTGCCTTTTTCTCTCAAGCAGATCGTACCCACGTTGCGCGTGTTCGAGACTATCCTGCATCTCCAGATAGTTACTTTTTGTCGGCGCAACGGCTTTTCTTGTCATTATTTCCTCTTCAAGCTAAACCGGAACAAAATGGATAGCGGAAAAACGTAAGTCTCACGATTCCGAATCCTCTTCTTCGTCTCGGCGGCCTTCACGACTGTAGTATTTCTCGATGAGGTCATTGCTGACCTGCGACAGTTCGCTCTCCGGCAGCATACCCGCCACATCCCAGGCCGTATCAAGTGTCTGCTCGATCGTGCGATTCTCGTATTCACCCTGATCGACATAATCACGTTCAAACGCATCGGCAAATTCGAGATACGTCTGATCCTGAGGTGAGAGCTCCTCTTCTCCGATCACAGATGCCAGCGCCCGCACATCCTCGGCGTCCGCATACGCCGAAAAAAGTTGTCCCGCGATATTCATGTGATCCTCCCTCGTACTGTCGGCACCAACGCCATCCTTCATGAGACGCGACAGGCTGGGAAGACCGGCCACAGGCGGATAAATACCCTTGTGGTCGAGGTCTCGCTGCATGACAATCTGTCCTTCTGTTATGTAACCGGTGAGATCCGGCACCGGATGCGAGATGTCGTCGGAGGGCATCGTCAGTATCGGCATCAGGGTGATGGAACCATCCTTCCCTTTGATCCGGCCGGCCCGCTCGTACAGTTCAGCAAGGTCACTGTAGAGATAGCCCGGATAGCCTTTCCGTGTGGGGATCTGGCCGCGCGCGCAGGCGATCTCGCGAAGAGCATCGCAGTAATTCGTCATATCAGTCATCAGAACCAGCACGTGCATTTCGCGATCAAAAGCCAGGTGTTCGGCCAGCGTCAGGGCCGCTCTCGGCGCCATCATCTGCTCGACCCCCGGAGCATCTGCGGGGCTCAGAAAAAGGCCCACGCGGCTCAGCACGCCCGTATTTTCGAACGACCGCCTGAAAAACTGGGCCACATCGTTTTTAACTCCCATTGCGGACATGATGAGGGCGAACCGCGTCTCCTCGCCGGGCAGAGTGGCCTGGCGGACGATCTGAGCGGCCAGATCGTTATGGGGCAACCCGGATCCGCTGAAAATCGGCAGTTTCTGCCCGCGGATCAAACTGTTTGAACCATCGATGATACTGACCCCGGTCTGGATGAATTCCCGAGGGTATTCCCGCGCGGCCGGATTGATGGGTTGACCGTGAACATCCCGCAATTCCCCCCCCAACGGCGGAGGCCCGCCGTCGATGGGTTCCCCAAGTCCGTTGAAAGTGCGTCCTAACATCTCTTCACTGACTCGGATCGAGACCGGTCGCCCGGTAAATCGCACTCTCGTGCCTTCGTTGGCCAATCCGGAACTTCCTTCGAGCACCTGTACGACAGCGATATCTCCGCTCAGCTCCAGCACCGTTCCCCGGCGCAGGTTGCCCTGCTCGTCCCGCACTTCCACCAGCTCGTCGTAACCGACCCCCTGGACCCCTCGCACGAAAATCAGGGGGCCGTCCATTCGTTCCAGGCCAACATATTGCACCGGTCGGTCGATGATCACTGGTAGTTCGCCTCCAATTCGTCCAGCTGTTTCCGCACTTTATCGTTCAGTTCCTGGAGACCTTCTTCATCCTCATTTTCGATGTGGAACCGCGCCCGCTGCAATTCGCCGACGACATCCAGTTCCTGAAGGCGCATAATGGGCGCACCGGCCGATATGATTTCTTTGGCCCGCCGGTAAAACGTCATGATGGCTCGCAAAAACGCGGCCTGGCGTTTCGGATCGCAGAAAGAGTCGACATCGTTAAAAGCGTCCTGTTGCAGGAATCCACGCTTGAGAGTTTCAGCGCAAAGCAGGATCAATCTCTGTTCATCCGGCAACACATCACGCCCGACCAGTTTAACGATCTCCTGCAGCCGATCATATTCCTGGAGAAGATTTATGCCATCCCGGCGCAGACTTGCCCAATCAGATTCTATCTTCCCCCACCAATCCGCGATTTCGTCCACGTATTCGCTGTAACTCTGATCCCAATTCACCGCGGGGAAATGGCGCGCGTACGCCAGATCTCTGTCGAGCACCCAGAAACACCGCACGAAACGTTTTGTGTGCTGGGTCACCGGTTCGCTGAAATCTCCAGCGGGCGGGCTGACCGACCCGACCACCGTCACGCTCCCTTTATCGCCCCCAAGTGTTTCCACAAATCCGGCCCGCTCATAAAATTCTGCAAGTCTCTTGCTCAAATACGCGGGGAATCCTTCCTCGGCCGGCATTTCCTCGAGTCGGCTGCTGACCTCGCGCAAAGCCTCAGCCCAGCGGCTCGTCGAATCCGCCATAAGCGCGACATCGTATCCCATATCGCGGAAATATTCGGCCACGGTAACGCCGCTGTAAATCGATATCTCACGCGCGGCGACGGGCATATTCGAAGTATTGGCGATCAAAACCGTGCGTTCCATCAACGAACGCCCCGTTCTCGGGTCCTGAAGATCCGGGAAAACACGCAGGATGTCCGTCATCTCGTTGCCGCGTTCCCCGCATCCCACGTAGATGACCACGTCGGCATCGCTCCATTTCGCCAGTTGCTGCTGGACGACCGTTTTCCCGGTTCCAAAATCGCCGGGGACGGCCGCCGAACCACCCCGCACGATGGGAAACATCGTATCCAGCACACGCTGCCCGGTAATCAACGGCTCGGTCGGACGCAGGCGTTCGCCGAAGGGGCGCGCCTCGCGGCAGGGCCATACCTGCACCATATCGAGTTCCTGCTCCTTCCCCGCTTCCGTCTCAACCACGCAGACAATTTCTTCTACCGTATAACTCCCGGCCTCCCGGATCTGCGAAACTTTCCCCACGCAACCTGGCGGAACCATCAAACGATGTTCTATGGATTCGGTCTCCTGAACCGTTCCAAAGATCTGGCCTTCTTCCACATTATCCCCTTCCTCGACATTCGGCTCAAATTCCCATTCTTTTGCCTGATCCAGCGGGAATGCTTTGGCACCACGCGTGATAAAAGGCCCCCATTTTTCGCGAAAAGTGCCCAGCGGATGCTGAATGCCATCGTAGATTCCCCCGAGCATGCCGGGGCCCAGCTGCAAGGAAAGCGGTCGGCCTTTTCGTTTTACCTCCATCCCGGGTTCAAGGCCGCCCGTGTGTTCATAAACCTGAATAGTGGCTCGGCCGCCGCTAACCTTGATAACTTCGCCGATAAGGCCATCCGGGCCGACTTCGACAACTTCATACATCATGGCCCGTTCCATACCTTCGGCCTCGACGATAGGCCCGGAGACACGGCAAATTTTGCCGCTTTCCAGATTTTGTTCTGCTACAGTTTCAGTCATTCTGAGGCCACTTTCCGGTTTTTACCCGCGGTTTTTCTTGCCGCAATTACGCTCCTTCTGTATCGTCTTCAGGTTTATCCTGTTCGAACAAAACGCCGGCGACCTCTTGCCGTAACTGAGGCCAGAGCCG
>JAGXLK010000489.1 GCA_018334735.1 Planctomycetota bacterium
CACGGTCCCGATGCAATGAAATGTATTCGGCGGCGCGGTCAACAACAATGGAAAATTCCGTGTGGTTGAGAGGTTTGTGAAGGTAATTGGTCGCACCTTCGGACATGGCCTTGACGCCTGCCGGTATGTCTTCGTCACCGCCCAGGGCAATGATTTGAACCTCTGGGCGTGCACGACGTGCCTCACGTAATATCTCCCAGCCTTCTCCGTCGGGCAGTGCCAGATTGACGATGACAACCTCATGATTTCCGGAGGCCGCTTGTTCGAGCCTTTTTTCCGGTTCGGTTGCCACCGTGCATGCGTGGCCCATCGCTTCCAGCGTCTGGGCAATATTTTCAGCGACCGCTGGATCGATCTCGGTGACGAGGACATTCACGTGGTTTTGCATATGTCCTCCTGACGCTTACGTCCCTGTTGGCGAACAGTATTCGTCGTAACCGAGGATGACGGAGTTTCGTCTCGGCCCGGGGATATGTTAGTCGCTTTCTTCTTTCATCGCCGCTTTACGGCTCAAACGGATACGGTTGCCGTCAATTTCAAGGACTTTGACCTTGATTTTATCGCCGACGTCACAGATATCGGTGACTTCATCGACGTAACTATCGTCGAGCTCGCTGATATGGCAGAGCCCATCGGTGCCGGGGAACAATTCGACGATAGGCCCGAAATCTTTAATTTCCACGACCTGTCCTTCGTAGATTTTTCCGACTTCGGCGCCACCACCGGCGAGATTTTTGACGTAATCGACAGCTCCGTCGACATCCCCTTCGGCGTCGCTTGATATTGTGACCGTCCCGTCATCTTCGACTTCGATATTGCACTCGAAATCTTCTTCGAGTCTTCGGATGGTTTTCCCTCCGGGTCCGATGAGACTTCCGATATTTTCGGGATCGATTTGGAGACGGTGGAGTTTCGGGGCGTATTTCGAAATTTCTTCGCGCGGCCGACGCAGGGTCTCGAGCATGATTCGAAGTATTTCAAGTCTCGCATCCCGGGCTTTGGTAAGGACATTTTCCAGGATGTCGGGTGCAACCCCCTTCATTTTGATATCCAGCTGAAGGGCCGTGATACCTTTCTGGGTCCCCGCTACTTTGAAATCCATATCGCCGCAGTGATCTTCAACGCCGGCGATATCGGAGAGCAGAATTGATTGATCATCCTCGACAACAACCCCCATTGCAACCCCAGCGACCGGATCTGAGATAGCAACCCCGGCGTCCATTAAAGATAGTGTTCCCCCGCATACCGATGCCATTGATGAGGATCCATTTGATTCCAGCACATCCGAGACGAGTCTGATAGTGTACGGGAAATCATCAGGATCGGGGAGAACGGCCGATAGGGCATGTTCGGCCAGCTGGCCGTGTCCAATTTCGCGTCGCTTCGGACCACGAGGTCGCCAGACTTCGCCGACGCACCAGCCGGGGAAATTGTAGTGAAGCATGAATTTCTTAGGGTCTTCTTCCACCAGCGGGTCGAGGATTCTCTGTTCATCTTCCACGGTGCCGAGAGTGGTCACCACGAGGGCCTGTGTTTCCCCGCGGGTGAAAAGGGCTGAACCGTGTGTTCGTGGCAAGGCCGCGACCCGGCAATCGATCTCTCGGATATCATCCGGGGCTCGACCATCGTAGCGGGTGCCCTGTTCAATAATTTGCTTGCGGATAATTTCTTCTTCGAGCGTCTCGAATGCGTCATTGATATCGTCTTCAGTTGGAGCTTCTTCCTGATCTTCGGCGCAAAGTTCTTCCACGGCGCTCTGTTTAATTTTCCGAATGGCTTCACTCCGTGCCAGTTTTACGGAAGTGTTGCTGGCATCAGCAAGTTCTTCCCCATATTTCGAACGCACCGTATCTGTGATCGCCTGATTGGTTTGGACGGGATTATAGGTTCGGTCCGCTTTTCCGCACATCTGAGCCAGTTCTTCCACCGCTTCGACGACGACGGTATTGGCATCCTGGGCCAGGTTTAAAGCGGTCAATACGTCTTCTTCCGGGATAATATCGGCGAACCCTTCAACCATGACCACAGCATCAGACGTGCCAGATACGACAAATTCGAGTTCGCTATTTTCCCGAGCTTCTCTCGTTGGGTTGAGGATAAATTCATCTTCCACAAGGCCGACGCGGGTAGAACCCGTGGGTCCTTCCCAGGGGATATCGCTTATCTGAAGAGCGGCTGATGCTCCAATCATTGCGAGGACATCGGGATCGTTCTCACCATCGGCACTCAGAACACAGCAGGCCACCATAACTTCCTGCTGATAATCGTCGGGGAAAAGGGGTCTTATGGGCCGATCAATAACCCTCATTGTGAGGATCTCTTTTGTTGTCGGTCGTCCCTCTCGTTTAATTATACCGCCGGGGAATTTGCCCGCCGCGTATTGGTTTTCCCTGTAATCAACGGTCAGTGGAAAGAAGCCAAGATCTTTCTCAGTCCGCTCCGCCGTGGCCGTTACTAAAACAACGCTTTCACCGTACGTTACAAGAACAGCTCCATCGGCCTGTCGGGCCATATCTCCACTTTCAAGAACAAGCTTACGTCCAGCAATTTGCTTTTCCACTTTCGACGCCACAGCAAAATACCTCCATTCAGCGATTCATTTTATTTCAGCAATCTTTGCGGGTCGTATCCGCAGGACTACACTTTCTTTTCGTCACATTCACTTAAAACTATTGGACTCTTCAGACAGAGACCGGTCCACAGTTTGCCTTCTGGACACCATCAATTAAGCAACGTTTACGTTGGAACAAGTCAAGACAGCACCGGTCCCTGTTCAGGCGCTTTTGTCTTGTGCGAGCCAGAACGCTCCGGCTGGCATTGTTAATAACAATCATTCACTTCCGGAAGGAGATTCGGCGCGGGGGGGATCACTTCCTTATGCCAAGGTCAGAGATGAGATTTTGATACCGTTCTTCGTCCTTCCGCCTCAGATACTTCAGCAATGATGCACGCTGGCCGACAAGTTTCAGAAGTCCTGTTCGTGATCCGTGATCCTTTTTGTGTTCGCGGAGGTGATCGGTCAGGTTTTGAATCCGTTCCGTCATAAGAGCTATTTGTACCTCCGGCGAACCAGTGTCGTCCGCATGCAACTTAAAATCATCAATTATTTCTTGTTTTCTCGTCTTTTCCATCGTCAGTATTCAGCCAACCTTAAAGAATCTCAGAATAAGGCGCTTACGTCCCGGTTCTTCAAAACTCTTTTCGCGCTTACCGCAGCACAAAACGGTGCGCTCGCAGCTCATGCTCTTAATGTATCCGTTTCTCGTGCGCCACCATAAGCCATTTACACTAAAACGACATTGCGAGACGGCTCAGCCGATGCGTCAACATCGGTTTTGGCCCGAAGGGCGGTGGAATGTCCTAATCATCCTGCGTTGAGCTGTCAATGACCCCCACTCCGGGAGCTGATATTCTATTACACAGGGTAAACAAACACAATCACAAAGACACGCAAACCGGTCTCGATTTCCCGAAAGGCTGCTGACCCGGCGAAAATACCAACCCTGACGAGACTATCACCATACCAAATTCTGTGTGCTTG
>JAGXLK010000490.1 GCA_018334735.1 Planctomycetota bacterium
GGAGGGCTTGCGAATAATCAAAAAGGTGAAAAGCCGAGAGGAACAATCTTCGACGCTGCGGTTTACGGTGTATGATGATGTGACATGGCTAAGATTTTCTGGGGAATAAGCGACAGTTTTGAAATGAAACTTCCAGGATCATCAGTTTTCTGAGCCGAACATCCTCGGCGTTATTTGCAGTCTCGCAGTGAATGGGACAATGGCCGGCGGCCGCCTGTGTTTTGACGGTTTTTTTTTGAAAGGAGATGGCTATGGACACGCAGCGTGGAAAATACCCAATCCCGACGAAGCGGTTTTGGCTCGCATTGCTTTTTGCTGCCCTGACTCTGACAGCCAGAGGCGGGGAACGGTTTGTCCGGGAGAGAAGCGTGCCGGCCGATGTCTTACCGGGAAATCACAATCTGGAGGTAACTGCTCTGTCGGAAGACTGCGAGTCGGTTCGGATGGCTCTCGGAGCCAGTTGGGACGATGCTCTGGCATCCCGCAGTTGCGCTCATTACCTGATGCCGTGGGTTGGGGAAAAACAGGGGGAGGCTGCGCTGGCAAAAGCAAACCGGGCGATCGAGCGTGGTATTCAGCTATACGAGTTATTGAAAAGCATTGACGGGGGAATTCAAAGTCTGCGTCTGGCACGAGATGCACGGGACGATACGAATCTGGAAAAACAGGTGGGATTCTGGCGTAATGAGCTGGCTCTGGCTGGACGGCGAATTGTACGCTATGCGTCGGAAACCGATGTTTTGCGCGAAGATTTTGCGATCAGATTGCAAGATGAGGCGGAAAAGCGCGGCATCTCAGCTCATGAAATACCGGGCAAACAGTGGGCGAACAATTTTCGGGAATCGTGGCGGCGGGCCGGGCCGAAAACGGGCATTCGCATCCCGCTTAAACCCCATCCCCAATCGGCCGCGAGTTGGTGGCTCGAGAATTTGTCCCTCAAACCCGGCTATATGGCCACGAAATTCCGCAGTGCGGGAAACTATTTCTTCACCCCCGAAAAAGCAATTGGCGCCTGGGGTTTCAACTGCAAGGGGCCTGGTCGGTACGAATGGTCTGGTTTTGACGAGCGAGTAAGGCTTCTCAAAAAGCGGAATTGTAAGCTGTTGCTGGAACTTCCCACGTTACACAAAATCCTGACGGATCAGGAACGGAAAGAAAGGGTTGATGAGCGGCTCAGACGGGGAACCTGGATCTGGCAGCGATACGGAGCCCCTGTCCCCTCCCATCTTGCTGATGATTTCGATGCGACCCTTTGTGCCTACGGAAACGGCGACAATCGAAAGGTCTGGGGAGGGGTGCAGCTTTTCAATCCCGAAATCGCAGAAGCCTACGGTGATTATCTCCGCGCTCTCGCGAAACACCTGAAGGCCACCGGACTTTATGAGACAATCGCGGCGGTTCACCTTGAGCGAGGAGACTGGGCGGTGCTTCCCGAAGTTGTTGATTACGGAAAAAGGACCCGGCGGCGGTGGGTAAATTTCCTCCAACAGCAGTACGAAAGCATCCAGGCTTTCAATAAACCTATAAACGCGAATTATGGTTCCTTTCGGGAGGTGCCAATTCCTCGCCGAAAGGTTCCGGAGGCTGTCAGACCCACCTGGCAAGAGTTCAAAAAGAAACATAAACGACAAAGAGCCCACCGGTGGGGCAAATTCCTCCGCAGGAAATATGGTTCCGATCAAAAAATAAAGGAAGCATTGGGGAAAACCTACCGGGATGGGCCCCGATGGCAATTACCTCTGCAGTATCCGAAGCACGTGAAAATCGATTATCTCAATTTCCGCCGGCAATGGATTAAAGACTACATGAAGATCAAACGGAAGCTTGTTGCGGAGGCTTTTCCCGATAAGCTGATCATTTTTGAGCAGTGGCAGTTCGGCGATCACGATATGATCGCCGGTCGGAGCGAAAAGAAGTGGGGAGGGTTCTACGCGGAAGACCTGGCCCAGTTTACCAGCACAGGGCCGAGCAACGAGCGAAACCCTTTTATGATCCGCAGCGTCGGTCCTGTTGGGTTTGGTTCCCGTCCCAGCGACTCTATCGAGAGCCTGTATCGGGATTATTTGTGGATTAATTTCCGCAATCCCGGCAACCTGGCCCGGTATTTCTACGACTGGGTGGCTCATGGCTATCTCGACCATCAGCTCGCATGGCATTCAATCACCAATCACTGGCTGACCAACCGCCGTGTCTACAGACTGGGACCAACGGTGGCTAATACTGCTCCGATGCCGCAGCGTATAGGGATGGTTTTGCCGCGCCATACCTACGATCTGTTCAGCGGAACAATTTATTACAGTTTCATGGGGTGGGACTGGTTTCTGCAGGCGGCTAAATTGCCTTACACTCGCATTGATGAACGCTTCATTCGTGAAGGAGGACTGGCGGAAATCGAACTTGAGCTGCTCATTCTGCCGGATGTCCGGGCGATGGACGAAAAAATGGCCCGGTGTATCCGCCAGTGGGTTCAAGACGGAGGGATGTTGATAGCTTCGCCTGTGCCCGGGAAACATAATCCATACGGACGGAAAATGCGCGAGGCCTGGCTGGCTGATGTGCTGGGTGTGCGAGTGGACGGCAGCGTCACGGAGAAAGTTAAAGATACCCCTCTGGGAGTTACCATCCCCCGAGGTTTTTTCTCCGGCGGTTTCAAAAAGGAAACCGACAGACAACCGCATTTCCAGACCCTCAAGGTCGGAACCGCGAAGGTGCTGGCCCGATACGAAGGTGGGAAACCGGCTATTACCGTCAACGAATTTGGTCAGGGGAAAGCCGTAACTCTCGGATATCCCTTCGGTCGGGAAGCGGTTAAATGTGAGCGCACAAGCATCGGTTTCCAGCGCACCTACCTGCTTTATGCACGTGAGCCTCAAATTGTCAGCCGGGTAAAATGGCTCCGTTCGTTTATTGTGGACAGACTCGGGGTTAAGCCGGAATTCGGCGTCGACTATGCCGAGGTGGCCCGCTGGAAGCCCGATAATCGCGAAGCCTGGAATCCCAGCCTCTCGATTCCCAAAGGGTTTGATCTCTCACCCGGAGAATACTTCTATATTACCTCGGTCGGCGATCCCCGCAACGGAGCACACGAAATGAAAGTCCAGCACGAAACCCCCGACATTGCGCTCCGGTTCTTCCCCCGATATCGGGAGGGTTTGGAGACGAGGTATCTCGGCATTTCCACCCGGGATGTGCACTACAGTACCTACCGGGCTTCTATCAATCTTTATCTCAGCGAACATCGGTACCGATGCCGGATAAATAATCCCAAAATCCAGGCTATCTGGGACGTTGGCAGAAACGTGCCGGTCGGCTTCTATCGCGATAAGAATGGGGTGTATTTCGATGTCGAGCTTCCTCCGGGGTACATAATGATGTTGGCTGTGAGCGAGAGCCCGGATATCCAATTGTTTGGTCCCGACCCATTTCCGGGGCGCACCAAAAAAGAGGTAATCGACCGCGCCGAAGAACTGGCGGGTGGTAATCGACCTGATCGGGTTTCGATTCTAACGCCTCGCCGAATAGAACCCTGGCTCTTTCCC
>JAGXLK010000491.1 GCA_018334735.1 Planctomycetota bacterium
ATCGGAGCTGTGTTTCAAAAGCCACTTGCTCCCACACCGTCTCAGAGGATTTGGGACTCCGTACCCTCTGCCGGAACTGTCCGCGTTCTGAACTCCAGACCCCCCAAGCGGGGCTGAAGTCCAGTCGGCTGGCTGCTGAACAGACTCCCTGAAAGCCCTCAGCGTTCGCTGAGACGGGCGGCGGCGAAGGTGGCAAGGTCCCCGCGGGTGGCTCCCTGGAGGTCTTGCAGGATTTTTGCCGAACTCTCGGGCGCAACGCTGCCCAGCAGGTTGTAAATCGTCTGAATCTCACGGGTGAAACGCGCCCCTTTTAACGCGCTTACCGTTTCCGTTGGCATCTCTTCCAGTAATCTCTCGATATCATGGCGCGTAAGCTCCTGAAGGGACGCGAATCGCCTGGAAAGGTGTCGCCAGTTTCTCCGGACCGCCGCCGCCTTCGCTCCCTCCAGCTTGTTCTGGCCGATCATGTAGGACCGGGTGCGGGCGCAGTAATCCTGGTACTGACGGACCATCACCCATTCGGTCACGAACTGTTCGGCGTACGTCGCCGGTTCATGACGGGAAAGATAGGCCAGCCACGCCAGACGAGCAAAAATCTTCTCGGCGCCAAGACACGGCGAGGTCTCAAGCATGGCCGTGTCGGGTCCGAGACGCCGCGCATAAGCCGCGCGGGTCCGGGCTTCTTCTTTATTCCATTTCTTGACTTTCTCACGACCTTCCTCAACAAGATCGGCTTTGGGATAGAGGGCGATGGCCAGGGAGAGGTCGCGACGCCGTTCGCGCGCGTCGGCTCTGGTTTCCAGGCGGAGTGACGGTGGATTCGACAGGATTTTTCGGAAAGATACATCCCCCGCAAGAGCCAGCAGGAGGTAGGCGTTTCCGTGGAGCCGACTCGACGCTGTGCTCAGAGCTTTCTGGGCGAGTTTGGCTGCGTTGCCGGGCCGTTCCTGCTGCAGAAACGAAACGATACGCAGGCGGAGGCCAAGAGGCAGATTTGTGACGGTTGCCAGTTGTGTGGCGAGGGCACTGGCGATCTTCGGTCCTTTTGCTTCGAGAGCTTTGTTGATCAAGCCGATTCGTTTTTTGAGTTTTTCGGGCTCCAGTTCCGTCCCCGCCCCGGAATCCTTCTCGCCGGGCAATCCCAATCCAGCTCCTCCGGTTTCCCCATCGAGCCCGCCGAGATCATCGAGTTCTGAATCGAGGGACGTGCTCCCCAGTTTATCGAGCAAATACTCCGTGTCGGCTACTTTCTCCGGGGCCTCAACCTCTCCGGCCCCGGGTGCCGTCCAGCCCATGGCGCTTTTGAGGAGTTTCGGCCAGTCTTGCCAGTCGAAGAAAGCCGTTGTGCCGTCGCTGGATTTGCCCCGGTGGTCGACCAGCAGGCACGTGACCCGTCCTTTCCCGACTTGCCACCCGACCAGAACGGGTCGATTGCCGCTTTTCAGGAATACTTTGACATCCGGTCTCAGCACGACCTGATTCCGCACCCAGTAGACGGGGCGCTGGCTGAAATCAAGATTCACTTCGAGTTCCGAAAAGTCCGGTCCCGGCTCGAACGGACGCGGTTCTTTGGGATAAGTGGTGTCGGTCATGCCGGTGCAGCGGAACGGGAGCAGTTCGCGTTCGAGCACGGTGTGCATGTAACCGCCTTTGCCGAAGGCGTATTCGCCGCCGGTGAAGAGGATACCGCCGCCCGATTTGACGTATTGCGCCAGCGCGTAGCTGTTTTTGACACCGATCGCGCAGTGAGGGATCCCGGCGAACAGGGCCAGGTCGAAATCGCTGTAACCGTGAGCCGGGATGTTATTTGCGAGTCCCATACCGGGTCGTTGGCGGACCGCTCCGTACAGCCAGGCGTTGTGGATTTTGAACCGATTGAGTCTTGCAAACGCAACGGGCACTCGCAGACGATAGCCCATCGCGCCTCGTCCGTAGAAAATATCGAAGCGACCGTTGCGCTGCGGGGGCAAATCGCCGAAGTCAAGTTTTTTGTCTTTCAGTTTCAGGTCCGCGGGGATAGCGGCGCCATGCCACCATTTTTTGGCGAGTTTTTGCGGGGGCGTTCTCCGGTCGAGAAGGGCCTTCTTGCGTTCTTCCCAGGAAAGTTCCCTCATGGCGGCTCGTTTTTCGGCGCGTCTAAGCGCCCACTCCGGGGCGAGACGGCTAAATTGTTTGTTGACATCTTTCATGCTGGCATCTGGATCCAGAATGATCTGTTCTTTCCGCTTGGTGTCGTCGATATCTTCTCGCTTTTTGCCGAGAGTCGCGGGAGGTCCAAAACACGATGCCAGGGCTCCGACGTCGCCTTGAACGATGAGGTCAATCACAGCCACTTTCCAGGTTCGGACCGCCGGGACACCAAACCGGCCGTCGGCAAGGGGCAGCGCAGTAACATCGAGCGTGCGGGGATGAATAAGGTTGACGCCTGTTGCCTCCACACCTTCGGGCAGACTCAGCTCGAAGGCGACTGGATCGGTTCCCGGTGGCATGTCGAATTCCGGCGGCGCATCACTATCGCGTCCCGGACGGGTTTCTTTTTGCGGGATATTGAGCAGGTTGACGACGAACTGGCGCCGACCGTTCTGCAGCGGTGTTTCGTAGACAAACGGTTTCCACCAGAGTCGCGTTTTATTTTGCGGTTTGAGCACTTTTTCGGGTGTGACGAGTCGCCGGAGATTTTCGTCGAAAGTATACTGGCTGTAGCGGGTGCAGTAGCGTCTGATTTCGCGGTTCATTGCCTGGTTGTAGGGACGGCAACCGGCGGCGGACCAGAGGGCGCTTTCGATGATTCTGTCGCGACGGGATTTGGCGTAACTGATTCCCAGGTAGTAGCCCCCGCGTTCCCGGCAGAGATCGCCGTCGGTCTGCAGATTCTTTGCGATCTGGGCGAACGTCCAGCCGCCCGACGCATTGCCGATCGATTCGTTCATCAACAGTCCGCCCCCCCGGCAGAGCTCGTCCAGCTCGAAGTCCTCGATGGCCCACTTGTGATCTTTGCCTTTCTCAATGAGCAGATAGTTGTAGCCGTGGCGGAAGTCGGGATATTTTTGCGCGACGATATCTTTGAAGTAGCGCACCAGAGATTGAGTTTGACGGGCTGCGAATGGCCGGTATTTCCCGCTCCGCCCGCACTGGGCCCAGCCCGCCCCCCGCGGATGACCGTCCCAGCGGATAGCATCCCACCCGAACATCTCGATAGAACGCACACATTCCTCGGCGGCGATTCGGACCATATGGGGCGTGGCGTCCGGGTTGATCGGCATAAAACTTGACCACCAGTTGCGGAATGGGTTCCCGGACACGCGGGGAAGTTTGCTGTAGATGCAGAAATCCCTGTCGCGACGGCGGTCCAGATGCAGTACGTTGACCCCGTTCCACATCCCGACAGGGTAGTGGTATTGGGAGCGGTGGTCTTCTGGATAATCGTAAGTCGTCTTCCAGCCTTTGGATCCGGACATGACGAACTTGCCGTAGGTCGAGACCGCGAATCCCTGTTCGTGGGCGAGGCGGATCTGGCGCTGAAGGGTCTTTTTGTGCA
>JAGXLK010000492.1 GCA_018334735.1 Planctomycetota bacterium
CTGGCAGCCCATATGCGGTGTTGCAGTTCGGCGTGGACCCGTTTGGGTCGAACTTCTCACTGCGCCTTGCATATGCACTACCAGCGCCCGACTGAACCGGTAAAATCAAGTGTCAGGGACCACTAGGCTCTTCCAACTCGTCCAGTGGAATTCTGGCGATTTCAACGTCTTCTTTATTAATCGAATAGATCACAAACAAGTTGTCATCTGCGACCGTAGCGCGTGGGTACTGAAATCCAATGCCTTTCCAGCGACCTTCATATCGTTTGGGAGGAGCGTTGGCCACGATAACCGCGTGCTGGTCGAACGTAAGACCATCCTCAGCCAGAGAAATCACGAGCGGGTCACGTCCGTGACCGGGATTGTTGATAACGTATGCCGTTCCGTCGGGCAACTGTCCAGCAGCGGAACGCGAGCAGGCATCCGGGAAATTCGTCTGCACCGGTTTCGTCCAGGTCGATCCGTCATCGAAGCTGAACTGGGCGTAATTCATGCCCGAACGTGGATCGCCCAGATCCCTGTACAGACGCACGTAAGTGCCGTCTTCCAGTTGCCAGGCCTGAGTGGGTTCGCACATCTGGTGGCCGTCGGCGGCTTTTGGCCTGCTTTGATGGTTGAGAAACTCCCAGCTCGGCCAGTTTTGGGGGCGAGCCAGCCATTCGCTGACCTTTTGGGCTTTGTCCGTAAATTCGGGATCCGTCGCATCGGGGTACGCCGGACGGTCATTGAGAGGCTCCGGAGGATCGTCATGGACCCAGAATATCGGGCCAACACTCCCGTCGGGGGAGGTCCGCCGTGCAAGACGTCCGATACCCCTGCGATTCTCCAGCACGTGAACTTCCGCGACAGCATACAGCTCGCCATCGGCCACGCCGAATCCGTTGGCAATCAGTATGCGGTCGTTTTTGTGATCCTGTTCATCGCCGGATTTAACCTCGTCCCGGGGCGGGAACAGTTCCTCCCAGGACGCCCACGTTTTGCCCTCATCCGTGGACCGGCTCCAGAGCACCCGTTGACCGGGTGCATCCTCGTCTTTCGCGTGATTCGACCAGGTGGCGAAAAGCGTGTTGTTATGGAGAATGATGTAGCCATGATGGCTGTAGCTTCCGGTTTCCGGCGTCGCGCGGTAGACAATCGTCCGTTCGACGTTTTGGAGGGTCGGCAGATCGGACGCAACGTCGTCACAATTAATGTCCCCGATCCATTGGACCTCTGGAAGCGATTCACCGTTTGATCGTTTGTTCTCAGACACTTTCTTATTCCTCCAGTGCTCATTAATGGTTTTCTGGGAAATCTTCGATTTCCGTGCTGTCGACCATTCAATTACGTATTTAGCCCGGGAATACTGCTTCATGAGTCATTGCGAGTCCATCGTAAGATGGGCGAAGCAATCTCGTCGTTTTTTCAGACCAACAGCGAGATTGCCGCGGCGTCCCGCTACGCGGAACGCCTCGCAATGACATGTAGGCCTGAATGGGTGGGTGTAACGCACGCTAAACCCATACCCGTTCAATTGGCCAGCAACGGATCTTCAATCTCTTTCATCCAGCCGAGCAGATCCGATTTGAGTGTTCGGTAGACATCGGACACTCCGGGCACGTCTCGCGATTGAATGAGGTTATCATGCTCCGCGGGATCACGCTGCAGATTGTACAGTTCGTCGGGCTGATCCGCCAGGCGATTGAGAATGAACTTCCACTCCGGAGTCCGGCAGCAGCGCAGTTTGTCATGCTGCGCGAAAATAGGATTGTCCTGATCTGCGGCCCGATTCTTCTGAAGGGAGGGCAAAAGATCGTGCCCCGGCAATTTGTCTGCCGAATTGGGGACCTCGCCAATCGCCAGCAGAGTCGGAAACCAGTCCAGAAAGGATACGGGCTCATCAATTGCTGTGCCGGGTTCAATACCGTCCGGCCAGCGCATAACACAGGGTACGCGAATGGAATTATCGTACAGATTGGGACGATCCCGACCGGGATACACACCGGCTGGATCCCTGCGATCACGCGTAATCCACCAGCCATTGCCTTTATGCCATATCCCGTTATGGCCCATATTGTATCCCTGATCGCTTGTGACAATGACAACGGTATTTTTCGCGAGGCCGGTATCGTCCAGAAACGTCAAAATCCGTCCGACATTCCGATCCACACTGTGGACGCTGGCGTGATACTCACGCGTCATGCGGTCGATACGATCGATATCAAGGTTTGGAAAATCAGGATCAGGGATTTCAATGTTGCGTTCCTTCCAGGGGGCCAGATCCTTGTCTTTAAGCGGCAACCATGTTGGGTCGTCGTACGGCAATGTAAACCCATCCGGTAGATCCTGATTGGCATGCGGGGCCCAGAAATGGAGGGATAGGGCGAAAGGGTCATCCTGCCATTCGCTCATGGTATCCATTGCGAGAGTGGCAAGGACATCGGAAGTGTACTGGCCTTCAAATGTCTGCCATTCGCCGTCGATCTGGATTCTCGGGTCTTTAGACCGTTTTCCTCCGATCGGGTAGCCGGCAAACTTTTCATATCCACATTGAGTGGGCAAGTGTTCATCACGAAAATGTCCAAGATGCCATTTGCCGATGAGGGCTGTCCTGTAACCGGTATTTTGGAGAATCTGCGGCCAGGTGGGGAGGTTCGTGTTGAGATGACGTTGCTCGTCCGCGATATGAACGCAACCGTCCGGGCCGAATCCGGCCTCTGTCGGATAGCGGCCTGTGAGAAGAGTCGCGCGTGAGGGACTGCAGACCGCCGCGTTTGCGAACATGTTACGAAATATGGCGCCTTCACGGCCGATTCGATCCAGCACAGGTGTATAAGCATTGCCATGTCCCTCGGCGCTCAAGGTCCACGGCGCCTGATCGTCGGTCATTATGAAAAGTATGTTGGGTGACCGGGGCAACGTTTAGTTTCCTTCGTCCCAGGTTTGATATCTTTTGGGCTCGGCCGGGAGCCACACAAACAGCGAATAGGTGTTCCCGATATGAAAGCAAAGATTCTATGGTAACGTGGCACGAGGTTCATTCAACTTTAAAGATCGTTTCTTCGGCTGCCGTGGCGAACCGTGGTCTCCATCGATTGTTGGGCTTATGTGCAAGACCCGTGATCTTTTTGCGGGAGGATGTCTTGACGGATATGATGGGAAATAGTTTTGCGAACTTTTATTGGATCAAAAATGCTGAAGAGGGTGCCCGGGAGAATTGTCCCGGCTCGTTCAGATTTTGTCGCACTTCACAAAGCGAGTGAGAATCCCCATGGCACAAATTCGCGTTCCCGAACACTCGGTACCCGTCCATTCCAAGTGCGACGTTCTCGTCTGCGGCGGAGGCTGTGCGGGTGTAAGCGCGGCGGTGTCTGCTGCACGCCACGGTGCCGAGGTTATACTTTTGGAACGGTGGCCCTCCGTCGGCGGTCTTGCCACTAACGGGCTGGTCAACGGATGGCATCGTTCGGACCGGGAAAAAATGGTCATCTACGGATTGGTGGAGGAGAGCGCGCAGCGAGCGGATAAAGGGGGATGGATCCGGCAAGATGAAAAA
>JAGXLK010000493.1 GCA_018334735.1 Planctomycetota bacterium
GGGATGAGTCGGTGTTTGGTCTTCCTAAAGTCAAGATCGAGACGGTGACCCCACGCAAGAAAGCTGCCGAGGAAGAAGAGGAGGAAGAGCTTGAAGAGGGGATGGAAGGTGAGCTCGAAGGCGAGGGTGAAGGAAAAGAAGAGGAAGAGACAGAAGAAGTCGCCGAGTAGCAGGCAGCGATTCCCCACTGACTTTCCGTCTGGAGGTTCTCTCCTTGGGTTTCGAACATCTCATTGCGGGACGAATGTCTGAAATCGATAGCTCGGGTATTCGTAAAGTTTTTGATCTTGCCAAAAATATTTCCAATCCCGTCAATCTCAGCATCGGTCAGCCGGATTTTGAGGTGCCCGGGCCCGTCAAGAACGCGGCTGTCGAGGCTATTAATAGCAACCAAAACCGCTACACGGTTACTCAGGGCATTCAGGAACTTCGAGAAGGGGTGCTGGAGACTGAAAAGGAGCGGACGGGGATCGAGCATGATGGTGTTCTCATAACGAGTGGAGTTTCTGGCGGTCTGCTACTGGCTTTGATGGCTCTGGTAAATCCGGGCGACGAGGTGGTGATCCCCGATCCCTATTTTGTGATGTACAAACATCTGTGCCGTCTGCTCGGCGGGGAACCTCTTTTTGTGGATACGTATCCGGATTTCCAGCTTACCGTTGAACGTCTCGAGGATGCCGGTGCTGGTCGTGCGAAACTGCTTTTGCTCAACAGCCCCAATAATCCTACCGGCCAGATTTTGCCCGAGAATGAACTTCGTCGGATTGCATCATGGTCCGAAGAAAACGAGGTTCTTATTCTGTCCGACGAGATTTACAGCGACTTTGTGTACGATGGAGACTGTATGAGCGTTGCTTCATTTGCCCAGAACGTTTTGCTTCTGAGCGGTTTCAGCAAGAGTTCAGGGATGACGGGTTGGAGATTAGGTTATGCCATCGGCCCAGAAGAAATCATCGGGGAGATGACGAAACTGCAGCAGTTCAGTTTCGTGTGTGCTCCTTCTATAGCTCAGCATGCGGGAATTATTGCGCTGGACATTGATATTGAGCCGTACATTGAGGCCTACCGAAGAAAGCGGGATCTGACATACGAAGGGCTAAAAAAGAAATTCGATCTTCCCGAACCTCAGGGCGCTTTTTATGCTTTTGTCAGGGCACCGGATGGAGACGGGGACGCGTTTGTCGAAAAAGCGATTGAGCATAGCTGTCTGGTGATCCCCGGCAGTGTTTTCAGCGAATCAGGCACCCACTTTCGCCTGTCCTTCGCAGCACCAGATGAGACGATAGAAAAAGGGACGAAGTTGCTCTGTTCTCTGGTGTGAATTGGTTCCGCGTGGTGGGTTCTGGACGGAATTTATTTCAGTCCGTATTTTGCCAGTTTTCTATACATTGTGGCACGGCTCAAGCCGAGCTGGCGGGCGGCTTCGCTGACATTTTCTCCACACTGTTCGAGAGCCTGGACAATGGCTCTTTTTTCCAGTTCTTCAAGCGGAATGATCTCGCCTGAGGTATCTGTTTCTACGGGCGGGGGGCTGAGGGCTTCTTTCACCGTCTCCAGAGCTTCTTCCACCGAGAGGTCGGGCATCTGTTGATTTTCTGCCCCGTCATGTATTGGTTCGGGAATGAGATTGGCGGTTACCGTATCGGTGGTTGCGAGAACAACGATCCTTTCGATGGTATTGCGCAGTTCCCGGACATTTCCTGGCCAGGGGTATTTCAAGAACAGTCGCATCGCGTCTGCTGAAAAATCCCAGAAATATTTGTTGTGTTTTTCGGCGAAGGTCTCGAGGAAATGTTTCGCCAGAACCGGAATATCCTCCGGGCGTTCCCGCAGTGGAGGGAGATGGATGGGGACGACGTTGAGCCGGTAGTATAGATCTTCCCGTAAAGAACCCTGTTCGACTTCGTGAATGGGGTCGCGATTTGTGGCAGCCAGAAGACGGGTGTCAACGTGAATCGGTTCGGACCCGCCGACCCGTGTGAATTGCCGCTCTTCAAGGAACCGAAGCAGTTTCGATTGCAGATCGACGTCCATCTCGCAGATTTCATCGAGGAAGAGCGTCCCGAGATGAGCCTGCTCGCAACGTCCAATCCGCCGCCTGTCCGCACCGGTAAAGGCGCCTTTTTCGTGTCCGAAAAGCTGGCTTTCGAGCAGATCTTTGGGGATTGTGGCGCAATTGACGGAGATAATATTCCCCGTTTCTGTCCGTGCGCTGAGCCGATGGATAGTGTGGGCAACGAGCTCTTTCCCGGTTCCGCTTTCCCCGAATAGCAGAACAGTGGCATCGGTTTTGGCGACTTTAGCGATTGTGGAGTAAATGCGTTGGAGTGCCGGGCTGACCCCCACCAGTTTCCCGCCGAATTTGCCCCAGCGTTTGTACGCCTCTTCAAGCTGATCGATTTGCATCAGCATCCGGTGTTCATCGGCGGCCTGACGGAGAGTCGATTCAAGTCGTTCGTGGATGTTCGGGCTATCGATAACATCATACGCGCCGTTTCGTACGCACTGGACGACCGTTTCCACCTCCGGGTTTTCGGTGAGGACAACAACGGGAAGCCGGAGGAAACGCCGGTTCATATCTGAAAGGATATTTTGTCCCTGTGCGATAGCGGAAGTGTCCGTCAGCAGGACATCAGGCACAGCCTCAGCCATTTTTTGCCGGAGATCTTCGCGGGAATTACAGAGGACAACCCTGAAACCATCCAACCCCCCGTTTGGTGGAAGTTGCTCTCTTATAATTGGCCCCAGGCCATAGAGGAGTTTTGGTTTTGTGTTATTTTCGTCCGACATCTCATTTTCCCTTGCGATTACAATTGAGCCGAGATTATCCGATCAGGCATCAAAAGTTGCCTTGCCCTCCCGGACATATGAAGCGCTTCGATTCATTTTATTATGATCTTTATTTTATTCGGTGTCTTTTTTGACCAGTTCAAGGGCTTCTTCAAGATCATCCGCAATGGGAAAGACCCGCGTTAAGCGGGTTAGTTCCAGGACAGATCTTGCAAATTCCGGAACGTTGACCAGGCACAGGTCGCCGTCTTTTGCGGCACATCGGCGTAGACACCCCACCAGCACGCCAAGGCCTGAGCTATCGATGAAATCGAGATTTTCCAGACTTATTATCAGAACGCCATTACCTTCCTGGATGAGTTCATGCAGGCCAGACTTGACTTCCGGGGCTGAATTGGCATCCAGGCGTTCTTCAAGCTTTATGAGTGTTGCGCCATCAAGATTTTCGATACCTTTGATCAAGTCTACGTCCTTTCAGCTCGCTGTAGGGTATATCTGAACATCTGGTACTCAGTCGCATTATGGTAAGGACCGTATCCGGGTTTTGTCAACGGTCGTGGGAGATTCAAGGGCTCCCTCAGAGGTGTAATTGTGCTTGCACACTTTTAAAAATGGCCGGGGTATGGTAGAAAGAAACTATAGCATAGAATGCGAAGGAATTGAGGAGAGACCATGCCCAAAGATACACATGTTTTGCTGGATACAGATATTGGTTCAGACATAGACGATGCAA